>NZ_JBITTW010000011.1:70010-115927 GCF_044542195.1 Pseudomonas sp. NPDC079367 | reverse complement strand
GAACAGGCGATCCGCATCCGTACCCGCGAAACCGATACCGACGCGATCTAAGCGCCGCCACAAACCCAACGCCCCAGGAGAAAACAATATGACTCTGCGTAAATTCGCAGGGCTAGGCGCCCTGTTGTCCATCGTAATGCCCGGCATCGCCATGGCGGCAGACGAAGTGGCAGCGCCAGTCCTCAATTCCGGCGACACCGCCTGGATGCTTACCTCGACAGCGCTCGTGCTGTTCATGACCATCCCCGGCCTGGCGCTGTTCTATGGCGGTATGGTTCGCTCGAAAAACATTCTTTCCGTGCTGATGCAGTGCTTCGCCATTACCGGTCTGATCAGCATCCTGTGGGTCATTTATGGCTACAGCATTGCCTTCGATACCACCGGCATGGAGCAGGGCGTCGTCAACTTCAATTCGTTCTTCGGCGGCATGGGCAAGGCGTTCCTCGCCGGTGTCACGCCTTCGAGCATTACCGGCCCGGCGGCGCTGTTCCCTGAGGCGGTGTTCATTACCTTCCAGATGACCTTCGCAATCATCACCCCGGCGCTGATCGTCGGCGCGTTCGCCGAGCGCATGAAGTTCTCCGCGATGCTGATCTTCATGGGCGTCTGGTTCACCTTGGTCTATGCACCGATCGCGCACATGGTCTGGTCCGGTAACGGCGGCCTGATGTGGGATTGGGGCGTGCTCGACTTCGCTGGCGGCACCGTGGTGCACATCAACGCCGGTATTGCCGGTCTGGTCGCGTGCCTGGTACTGGGCAAGCGCAAAGGTTTCCCGACCACACCGATGGCCCCGCACAACCTTGGTTACACGTTGATGGGCGCGGCGATGCTGTGGGTCGGCTGGTTCGGCTTCAACGCCGGTTCCGCTGCAGCCGCCAGCGGCACGGCCGGTATGGCCATGCTCGTCACCCAGATCGCCACTGCCGCTGCGGCACTGGGCTGGATGTTTGCCGAGTGGGTCACCCACGGCAAGCCAAGCGCGCTGGGCATTGCCTCGGGTGTGGTTGCCGGTCTTGTGGCGATCACTCCGGCCGCTGGCACCGTTGGCCCGATGGGCGCACTGGTGATCGGTCTGGCCGCAGGCGTGGTGTGCTTCTTCTGCGCGACTACCCTGAAACGCAAACTCGGTTATGACGATTCTCTGGATGCCTTCGGCGTGCACGGTATCGGCGGTATCCTCGGCGCGATCCTCACCGGTGTGTTTGCCGCACCGGCACTGGGCGGCTTTGGCACCGTGACTGATATCGGTGCGCAGGTCTGGATTCAGATCAAAGGCGTCGGCTTCACGGTGATCTACACCGCGATCGTCACCTTCATCATCCTCAAGGTCCTGGACGCGGTCATGGGTCTGCGCGTAACCGAGGAAGAAGAATCGGTCGGCCTCGATCTGGCACAACACAACGAGCGCGGCTACAACCTGTAAGTACACGCGATAAAAAACTGCCCGGTTCGCCGGGCATTTTTTTGTCCGGAATTTGTCATTCAAGTAGCGGCTGAAAGGATTTTTCTTACGGCTTTTGTCGTCTTTACAGCGAGGCTTTTTCTGCTGGCAATCGCTGACATCGTTGCTGGAATATTAGGGCCTTTGTTTTTTTTCAGAGCACGCTAGAATGCGCCCCGAACGAGCGGAGAACTGTATGTGGCAACAGACTCTGATAACCCTGCGGGCGAGGCCCCGGGGCTTTCATCTGGTAACTGACGAGTTGCTCGCAAGCTTGCCTGAACTCAAGACCTGTCGGGTCGGTCTGTTGCATTTGTGGCTGCAGCACACGTCGGCGTCGTTGACCATCAACGAGAACGCCGATCCGGCAGTTCGTCGCGACTTCGAACGATTTTTCAATCGCCTGATCCCACAAGGAACAGACGGCTACGAGCACAACGACGAAGGCCTGGACGACCTCCCGGCGCACTTCAAGGCCAGCGTGCTGGGTTGCCAGATCAGTCTGCCGGTTTCGGCGGGGCGGCTGGCACTGGGTACCTGGCAAGGGATTTATCTGGGCGAGCACCGTGATCATGGCGGTGCCCGTAAAGTCCTCGCCACCTTGCACGGTGAACAGGCATGAGCCGCTGCCCGGCAGCGGCGCAAGATTTTTCAACGGCGGCTTCGACAGTCGCCAAAGCTGGTCTATAACTAATCTGCTTTTGGCAAGTCATGAGGTAGAACATGAGCGACGATGATCTGGAAAACGACGACCTCGAAGTAGGCGACGAAGACGAGGCCGAGGAAGGCCTGGAAGCGGCAGCGGAAGACGTTGCCGAAGACGATGGCGGTGACGACACGCCGGCGCCGGCTGCCAAAGGCAAAGCCAAGGCGGCGGTATCGGTCGACGAGTTGCCGAGCATTGAAGCCAAGAACAAGGAGCGTGACGCCTTGGCCAGGGCCATGGAAGAATTCCTTGCGCGCGGCGGCAAGGTTCAGGAAGTGGAGGCCAACGTGGTCGCCGATCCGCCGAAGAAGCCGGACAACAAGTACGGCAGCCGCCCTATCTGAGGCGCGTCGCTCGCTTGCTGAAAAAGCCCGCCGTCGCTGCGGGCTTTTTCATGCCCCATGAAACAGCAAAAGATCGCAGCCTTCGGCAGCTCTACAGGGAAACGCCTACCAAGGCAGGCGCTGCCGAAGGCTGCGATCTTTTCAACGGTTCCAGCGTGCGAGCACGGCTGGCAGTTCCGTGAGGCTGCGAATCTCCGCATCCGGCAGGCGCTCTGCTTCCCAGACTTTGCCCGTCGGGTTGAACCACACCGCGCGCAATCCCGCCTGCTGCGCCCCGGCAATGTCATCGCCGGGATGATCGCCGACATGCACCGCCGCTTCGGCGCTGACGCCGCCACGCTGCAAGGCTTCGTGAAACAGCCGCGCATCCGGTTTGGCGATGCCGATATCTTCAGCGCACAAGGCAAACTTGAAGAAATCTGCCAGCCCCAACCGGCGTACATCGGCATTGCCGTTGGTGACCACGCCGAGGGCATAGTGATTGGCGAGCAGCTCCAGCAGCGGCTCGACTTCGGGGAACACCTCGATCTGATGCCGCGCATGCAAAAACACTTCAAAAGCCTTGTCAGCCAGCTCCGACGCCTCGCCGTGGGCATACCCGGCTTCTTCCAGCGCATGGAACAGCACACGTCGACGCAGCGCGCTGATGCGGTGCTTGAGGCCCGGTTCGCCCGCCAGCACCCGCTCGCGAATCGACCATAAATGTTCCACTGGCACCGCGCCGAGATTCGACGCATGTTCGCTCAACCATTCGCGCAACACGGTTTCGGCGCTGGCGATCACCGGGGCGGTGTCCCACAGGGTGTCGTCGAGGTCGAAGGTGATCAACTGAATGCTCATGAATCATCGCCTTTCATGCGTTTGGCCCGGGGATGGGCGCTGTCGTAGACCGCCGCCAGATGCTGGAAGTCGAGGTGTGTGTAGATCTGCGTGGTTTTGATATCGGAGTGGCCGAGCAATTCCTGCACCGCGCGCAGGTCCTGTGAAGACTCGAGCAAATGGCTGGCGAACGAGTGCCGCAGCATGTGCGGATGCAGGTTCTGCCCCAGTTCGCGCTCGCCCGCGAGTTTGACCCGCACCTGAATCGCCCGCGGGCCCAGGCGCCGGCCTTGCTGGCTGACAAAAACCGCGCCATCGGCAGGATTGGTCATCGCGCGCAGCGGTAGCCACTGTTCAAGGGCTTCGCGGGCCTTGGTGCCAACCGGCAGCAGGCGGGTCTTGCTGCCCTTGCCGAGCACCTGAACCATGCCGTCGGCCAGATCGAGTTGATCGAGATTGAGCCCGGTCAGCTCGGACAGGCGCAGGCCAGATGAATAGAACAGCTCGAGAATCGCCTGATCGCGTCGGGCGAGAAAGTCGTCCTCGACCGCACCTTCCAACAATTGCAGGGCGCGGTCGGTGTCGAGGGTTTTCGGCAGGCGTCGTTCGCCTTTCGGCGGGGCCAGACCGGTGGCCGGATCGTGGTCGCACAAGCCTTCGCGATTCAAATAATGATAGAGCCCACGCACCGCTGAGAGCAGGCGGGCGAGGCTGCGCGAGGACTGGCCTTGTGCATGCAATCGGGCGACCAGGCTGCGCAGGCGCTGGATATCCAGCGCGGCCCAACTGCCGATGTTCTGCTTGATGCACCAGCCGAGGACTTTATCGAGGTCGCGACGATAAGCCGACAGGGTGTGCGGCGACACCTGTCGCTCACTGCGCAGATGTTCGCAGTAAGCGTCCAGTTGTCGTTCCATGGTCAGCGTACCGAGCGCAGCGAACTGTTGACCCGTGGCAGCACACGGCCCATGACCTCGGCGATATAGCTGAGAAACAGGGTGCCGACCGAACTCTTGTAGTGCTGCGGGTCGTGGCTGGCGATCGCCAGAATGCCGTGAATGCCCTGATGGCTGACGGCAACCACGGCGGTCGAGCCGATCTGCTGACGCTGTTCTTCGCCGAAGAGGAAATCCAGCTCATGTTCACGCAGGCTGCCGCTGACGCTTTTGCCTTCGGTGAGCAGGCCACCGATCGCGGTTTGCGCGTCGGCGTGAGTCACCCAGCGGCCGACCGGGGCCGGGTTGTCGCCGAGCAGGATCAGGCTGACGAAGGGCACCTGGAAATCCTGACGCAGGCTGTCTTCAACGCTGATGACCACGTCTTCCAGGGTCGATGCATCCATCAGCGCGAGGATCAGGCGCCGGGTCTTTTCGAACAGGCGATCGTTGTCGCGGGCCACATCCATCAGATGCGAAAGGCGATGGCGCATCTCGATGTTGCGGTCGCGCAGGATCGTCATCTGCCGCTCGACCAGTGAAACGGTGTCGCCGCGTCGGTGCGGAATGCGCAGCGACGCCAGCAGCTCTTCGTGCTCGACGAAGAAGTCCGGATGAGCCTCCAGGTAGGCGGCAACCGCGGCTGCCTCGAGGCTCTCGGACGCTGATTCGTCGGCTGGTCGGGCGGGTACCTGTGGCTTGTCGGTCATGATTTCTGCTCGCTCAAAGACGCACTTGTCCTTCGTATACACGCACTGCCGGACCGGTCATCAACACCGGTTCGCCCGGGCCGGCCCACTCGATGGACAGACGCCCGCCGGGCAGGTCGATCAACAGCGGCGAATCCATCCACCCCTGACTGATGGCCGCTACCGCCGCCGCACAGGCGCCGGTGCCGCAGGCCTGGGTTTCCCCGGCGCCGCGCTCCCACACGCGCAGTTGCGCGCGGTGGCGGTCGATGACCTGAAGGAAGCCGACATTGACCCGCGCCGGGAAGCGCGGATGGTGTTCGATCTTCGGCCCCAGTTCATGCACCGGCGCACTGTTGATGTCATCCACGCGAATGACCGCGTGGGGATTGCCCATCGACACGGCGGCCAGTTCGACCGTGGTGCCATCGACGTCCAGCGAATAGCTGCTGGCCTGGGCTGGCGCCTGGAATGGAATGTCCGCTGGCACCAGGCGTGGCGCGCCCATGTTCACGCCGATCTGGCCGTCGTTACGCACGTCCAGCTCGATGATGCCGCCCTTGGTCTCGACGCGGATCTGCCGTTTTGCAGTCAGACGCTTGTCGAGTACAAAGCGGGCGAAGCAGCGCGCACCGTTGCCGCATTGCTCCACTTCCGAACCGTCGGAATTGAAGATGCGGTAGCGGAAATCCACGTCCGGGTTGCTCGGCGCTTCGACGATCAGCAACTGGTCGAAACCGATGCCGGTGTGGCGATCGCCCCATTGCTTGGCGTGTTTGGGCTGAATGTGCGCGTGCTGGCTGACCAGGTCGAGAACCATGAAGTCGTTGCCCAGGCCGTGCATTTTGGTAAAACGCAGCAGCATGGGTTACTCCGGCAGCAGGCTTTCGCCGGCAAACAGCTCGGCCACGGTTTCGCGGCGACGCACTTCAAACACCTGATCACCATCCACCAGCACTTCAGCGGCACGGCCGCGGGTGTTGTAGTTGGAGCTCATGACGAAACCGTAGGCACCGGCCGAATGCACCGCCAGCAAGTCGCCTTCTTCCAGCGCCAGCTCGCGGTCCTTGGCGAGGAAATCGCCGGTTTCGCAGATCGGGCCGACGATGTCGTATTGGCGCGCAGCGCTGTCGCGCGGTTTCACCGCCGTGACGTCCATCCACGCCTGATACAGCGCCGGACGAATCAGGTCGTTCATCGCCGCGTCGACGATGGCGAAATCCTTGTGCTCGGTGTGCTTGAGGTACTCGACCTGCGTCAGCAGCACGCCGCCATTGGCAACGATGAAGCGGCCCGGCTCGAACACCAGCGCCAGATCACGCCCGTTCAGGCGCTCGCGCACGGCTTTGATGTAGTCGGCGGCCAGCGGCGGCTCTTCATCGCGATAACGCACGCCCAGGCCGCCACCGAGATCGATGTGGCGCAGGTGAATGCCGCAATCGCCGAGACGGTCGACCAGATCGAGCAGGCGATCCAAGGCATCGATGAATGGCGGCAGCGTGGTCAGTTGCGAACCGATGTGGCAGTCGACACCGACCACTTCCAGGTTCGGCAGATGCGCGGCGCGCACGTACACGTCTTCGGCGTCGGCAATGGCGATGCCGAACTTGTTCTCTTTGAGACCGGTGGAAATGTAGGGGTGGGTGCCGGCATCGACATCCGGATTCACGCGCAGCGAAACCGGGGCGCGAACACCCAGCTCGGCGGCGACTACTTGCAGGCGCTCGAGCTCGTCGGTGGATTCGACGTTGAAGCAGTGCACGCCGACTTCGAGGGCGCGACGCATGTCGTCACGGGTCTTGCCGACGCCGGAGAACACGATCTTGTCGGCGCTGCCACCAGCGGCCAGTACACGTTCCAGCTCGCCACGGGAGACGATGTCGAAACCGGCGCCGAGACGGGCCAGGACATTCAGTACGCCGAGGTTGGAGTTGGCCTTGACCGCAAAGCAGACCAGATGCGGCATGCCGGCCAGCGCATCGGCGTAGGCCAGATACTGCGCTTCGATGTGCGCCCGCGAGTAAACGTAAGTGGGCGTGCCGAAGCGGTCGGCGATGGCGGACAGCGCCACACCTTCCGCGAACAGCTCCCCGCCACGGTAGTTAAAAGCGTCCATGGCGATCCCTTAGTAAACGTCGTGCTTGTGAGCCTTGGATGGCTGCTTCTGCGAAGACTGGGCTTGTTCGGCCGGGTCCTGGTCGTCATCGGGCAGGTACAGCGGGCCTTTTTGACCACAGGCCGAGACCAGGCAGGCAACCGCGACGAGCGCAGCAAGGGAAGAGATCAGGCGCTTCATGGCGAAATCCTTGAAAATGCGTTAATTGCGCCGGAGTATACCGGCCACCCGGCAGCTTGCCTATGCGAGGGGGTTCCCGTCCGGCGGGGCTCCTGTGATGTGCATCATCCCTGTGGGAGGCGTTGAGTGGGCCGACAGGTGCCTGGTCGTTAATCTTTGCAATCGGCCGGCAGCGTCCGTATCTTTCGGCGCTTGAGCCTGATCAGACATTTTTGAGGTTGCCGCAATGAGTTTGTCCGAAGCCCGTTTCCACGATCTCGTCGATGCTACCCAGCAGGCGTTGGAAGAGTTGCTGGAGGATCATGCCGACGATATCGAGATCACGGCTGGCATGATGACCATCAAATTCGACAATGGTAGTCAGCTGATCATCAGCCGCCAGGAGCCGCTGCGTCAGCTGTGGCTGGCGGCGCGTTCCGGCGGTTACCACTTCGACTACGACGAAGAGTCGGGCAAGTGGAGCTGCGAGAAGTCCGAAGAGCTGCTCGGCGAAGTGCTGTCGCGCTGTGTTCACGAACAGGCCGGCCTCGAGCTGGATTTCGAAGAGATCTGATGGTGACCGAGGCAGCCGCGCGTCCACCCAAGCCGCTTTACAGCAACGTCAGCCCGGCGGTGCCTTCGCCCTGCACGGGCGTATGTCGACTGGACGAACAGAAAGTCTGTCTCGGCTGCGCGCGCCATGTTGAAGACATTCGCGAATGGCGTTCGGCCGACGATCAGCGGCGGCGGGTGATCGTCGCCCAGGCGTCACAGCGCAAGCTGTCCAATGGTGCGTGACTTGTATATTTTTTGAGCTGTGATAGTGTCCGCGAACGCCTCAAACCACCGAGGCACGGTGAGAACCCCGTCTTTTTTGGCGGGGTTTTGCTTTTTTTGTGCAGAAGAAAGGAGTCTGCCTGGATCATGACCGCACCTTCCATCACCCTTACCCGTCTGGACGTCCAACGTCTGGAGCGCCTGATCGACAGCCTGAGCGAGAAAGACCAGGCTGCGCCGGGCGTGATTGCGCTGCAAACCGAGCTGGACCGCGCCGATACCGTGGTCGGCCACGATGAAGTGCCCGCCGATGTCGTGACCATGAATTCCCGCGTGCATTGCCGCGAAGAAGGCAGTGGCAAGGATTACCACCTGACGCTGGTCTACCCCAAGGACGCCAACGCCGACGAAGGCAAAATCTCCATTCTCGCCCCGGTCGGCAGCGCGCTGTTGGGCCTGAAGGTCGGCCAGCACATCGACTGGCCGGCGCCGGGCGGCAAGTCGCTGAAGCTGACCTTGCTGGAAGTGGAATCGCAACCGGTCAACGGCGGCGCCTTTCCCGAGTAAATCCTCGCCTCAAACCTGTTCGAGCGCTTCATTCAACGAGCGCTCCAGGTCCGCCTTGTAGCGCAGATACAGATTGCTTGAACTGTGCCCGTCACCGAGCAGACCCGAGAGGTCGAGGTCGGTGATGTAGCAGCGATAGCGCTCGGTCTCGCGGCGCTGTTCGACGATCTCCCGGGCGACCACGCTGAACAGTTGGTCGCCATGCTCCAGCTCGCTGAATTCCCGCTGATTGCAATACAACGTGACCTGCACTTCGCCGGGCGCGGCTTTGCCGATGATCGCCTGCACGTCGTAGAACGGTTTGTTCACTGGCGTCTGCGGTGCCGGACGGATCTCGACCCTGCGCGAGCGACCCGGGCCGGACGGCAACAGCTGGTAATACAAAGTCTCGGGGCTGCCTGCAGGGCCACCGTCCATCGGCAACTGCGCTTCACGGCGGTACTGGATCGATTGCACAAAACGCTGCAACGGCACCAGCAGACTCTGCTCGTCGTGGTAGGGCAGGTGCTGCTGCCACAACGCATTGAATTCATCCAGCACATACAGTTCGGCCTGCTGTTCGTTGATGCGGTAGAACACCTGAATGCACTCCGGCTGCCCCATCGGCAGGATCAGCGCCAGGTCGTGATCCTCGAGTGCCATGGGGTCGAGGTGCAGCGGGCTGTAGCGCGGTTGTTCTTCGCCCAGGTAATCGAGCAGTGCCGGCAGGGTAGCGAGCGCGACATGATTGACCTGACCTGGCACCAGCTCCAGCACGTGATAGTGCTGCTGCACCTGAATCAGGTAGCGATGATTCAATTCACTGAGCAGCAGGGTCTGCGCGGTGTCGACGATTTCTTCGACGCGGCGGGCAATGAACTGCGCGCGGTTATGGCAGAAACAGCGCACTTTCAGCGACGGCTGCACCAGACCGCGCGGCAGGTTGTTGAGGTAATCGCGCAGGCAATCGAGCAGCGCGTGCGGGCCGTCGAAACGATTGACCAGCACTTCGTTCCAGCTGTTGAGCGTAACCTGGTCGAGGGTCAGCACGAGATTTTCGCGCACGCCGGCGTAGCTCAGCGAGTCGGTGCGCTCGGTGGTCATCAGGATGTTCAGGTCACGGTGATGCTTGAGCGGGTCGACACCGACGTTGATCAGCATCAGCACTTCGCTGGGCACGGCGGCGCGCAGCAACGGCTCTTCCGCCACGCTGGGCAGGGGCAGGGCGATGCACTGCTGCAGGCTGCCGAGCAGGTTGAACAACTCAAATTCACTCAGATCGCTGGTGCCCGGATGCAGGGCCAGACGGGTGCTGCTGTCGATCACGCCGTTGCGGTGGCACCAGGTCAGCAGTTCAAGCAGCTCGCGACTGCGCTTGATCGGCGCAAAATTTTCCCACTCCAATGCCGTGAGGTTGCCGTTGTACAGCCCCCATTGGGTCTGCCCCGGTTCCTTTTTGTTGGGTGACTGCACCAGGGTCAGGGTGTCTTCGGCCAGATCCGGGGCGATGCCGGGGTTGATGAACTCGACCTTGTCGGCCTTGCGCTCGAAAGCCGCATACAGGCGCCGGCCGAGGACATTGAGATCGCGCTTGTTGATCAGGCTGACGGTCTGTTCGCTGCGGGCGAACTGGGTCAGGAAGCGATAGCTGTAGTTGAGCTCGTTGACCAGCGCGCGTCGCTCGGCGCTGACCTGGCGCACTTTCCACTGACTGCGACTGTCGAGCAGCACCAGTTGCCGCTGATCCCACTGCCATTCACCGGCCAGACGTTCGAGCAGTGCGCGCTGCCAGCCCTGGCTGCGGCTGTTACCGGTGAGCTTGCGATTGACCTTCAGATACAGCGCCCGGCGCACCAACTCCAGGCGTTCCGGCTCGTTGCGGGCGATGAGGTATTCCTCGATACGGCGGTACACGACCATGTACGGGTCGAGTTCATCGAGGTCGAGCTGATTGGCAAACACGGCTTTCTTGAAGCGCAGACTCAGGCACTGCACCTGCGGGTGTTCGCTGGCGTACACCTCGGTCAGTAGCAATTTGAGCACTGACTTGTAGGGTGATTCGATGCCTTTGAACAGCTGCCACAATCCGGCACCGATGAATTCTCCCGGCGGAATCGTCGCCATCGGCCCGAGATCCAGGGTTTCGTCGGCGCGAATAAAGCGTTTGGACAGTAGGGTATGGGTGTAGGCGTCGTAGGCTGTTTCTTCATAGACCGGCACCAGCCACCAGATCGGTGTGCGCCCGGCAAGCCAGATCGCCGTGCGGTAAAACTCATCGAGCAACAGATAGTGCTGGGTGCTGCCGCAGTTTTCCGAACTGAGCTGGGAGTCTCGTTCGCCTCTGACGAAACGCGCTGGGTCGATCAGGAAGAAATGCGCTTCGGCGCCCTGGCTCGCAGCCCAGTTTTCCAGCAACTGGCACTTCTTGCTCAGCTCACTGAGCTCGCTGTCGCCCAGATCCGGCGCATGGCAAACCCACACGTCCATGTCGCTCTGATCGGCCTGGGCCAGTGTGCCGAGGCTGCCCATCAGGAACAGGCCGTGGATCGGCCGCGGCGGGTTGCTGCCGTGGCGCGGTTTGTAAGAGAACGAACGGGTCAGGCGTTGTGCTTCAGCGAGCGCATTGGCGTCGGGCTCATAATTGGACAAGCCGGCCGGCGTACTGCCCGAGACATAGCCGGGCAGCAACGGATGATTGACGTGAAAGAACAGCGGCAACAGCGTCAGCACGCTTTGCTGGCGCGTCGACAAGCCTTCGAGGGCACGGCCGAGGCGGCCTTCATTGAGTTTGAGAAAACGTGCGCGCAGTTGACTGAGTACCTTGCGGTCGATGCCTTCGTCCAGGTCAGGGCGGATTTCGTGGGTGCGCGTCATGTCAGCTCAAACCGGCTTGCAGGCTCGGACGTAGAGGGTCTCGGAATGGCCGCAGTTTAGCCTCTGCGTAGCAGGACGTTTAAGCTGAATTTGTTTTTTCGCCGCAGATTTTTATCGACAGTGACCAGGCGGGCCCGCGGAAATCCCGTAGCAGGGGTTCCCGTGGGCAAAGTCATGAGGAATCAGGCGGTTTCCTGCTCTTTGAGAATCGTCAGTACGGTCTGCACGTTTTGCGCGGCATCGCGACCAAGGCTGGTCAGATAACCGCCATCGGGCTGGTCGGTGAGGTCTTTTTCAAACAGGCGCTGGGCAGCAGCGATGTGTTTCGGGGCAGCGGTCTGATGAATTTTCAGACCTTCCTGGGAACTGTCCAGGGGAAAGAGTGCGAGGACTTCCAGTTCGGCAACCAACTCAGGGGTAAGCGACATAAGGACTCCAGACTTTCTAGGAATTGGACGACAGCGCCCCTAAGGTGAACCCGCTGGTGCGGCATGTCCAGTGCTCAGATCAGGGGATTTTGTCTTGAGGCGAATTCCAGTGTAGTCCTCAAAAAAAAGATCGCAGCCTTCGGCAGCTCCTGCACGGAATCTATGCAGAAGCTGCCGAAGGCTGCGATCTTTTGATCTTAATGCTTTTCCGGTGGCAGCTCTGGCAAAGCGCGCAGCGCCGCTTCGTACCACTCGGTGTCGAAGGGACGATCTTCATCGAGCATCGCGTCAATCTCGAAAGCCAGCACATGGGCCATGAGATTAAGGATCTCCTCGCGCTCCATTCCGACCAGCGTGAGCTTGTTCAAAGTCGCCTTGGCCGCTGGCGGGTTGTCGCTTTCGATCTGGTTTTCGATGGCTTCGATCAGCGTCGCTTCGGTGAATGCTTCTTCGTCGTCATCGTTGACGATATCTGTCGGCTCGCTCATGGCAGGCTCCTCAGGGAAAGGCGCCAGTTTACCCGCATTCAGCGGCGTGATGCTGCTGGCGGGAAACGTCGCGGCGATCTATAAACAGGCACTGCCCACCCCGCACGGCCTGGAGGCTTTGTGATGTTCAAGCTCTACGGATTCGCTGTCAGCAATTACTACAACATGGTCAAACTGGCGCTGCTGGAAAAAGGCCTGCCCTTCGAAGAAGTGACGTTCTACCCGGCACAAACCCCGGAATCACTGGCCGTCAGCCCGCGCGGCAAGGTTCCGGTGCTGGGTGTTGATGCCGGTTACATCAACGAAACTGCGATCATCCTCGAATATCTCGAGCAGTCTGAAAAGGGCACGCCTCTCTTGCCGAGCGATCCGTTCGAGCGCGCGCAGGTATTGGCAATTGCCAAGGAGATCGAGCTGTACATCGAGTTGCCGGGCCGTGCCTGTTATGGCGAGGCGTTCTTCGGTGTGACGTTGCCCGAGGCGATCAAGGAAAAGACCCGGACCGAATTGCTGCTGGGCTTTGCAGCGCTGGGCCGGCACGGCAAATTCGCCCCCTATGTGGCGGGTGACCGCCTGAGCTTTGCCGATTTGTATTTCCTCTACAGCGTGCCGCTGGCCTGTGCGGTCGGGCAGAAGCTGTTCGGCATCGATTTGCTGGCCGAGATGCCGCAGGCGAAAGCTTTGCTGGAACGGCTTGAGCTGAATCCGCATGTGCAGAAGATTGCGGCGGACAAGGACGCGGCGATGCCGGCGTTTTTGGCGATGATTGCGGCCAAGAAGTAAGAATTACGCTGTTCTGAAGACCGCATTCGCGAGCAAGCCCGCTCCCACGTGGAGATTTTTGTCAGTCACACCGTTTGTGTTCGACAGAAATCCGAATGTGGGAGCGGGCTTGCTCGCGAAGCTTTTTTGGCTTTTAGCGGCTGGCCAGCAGGGCCTGACCACGAGCCACAGCAGCCTTGACCTGCGCCGGTGCCGTTCCGCCGATATGGTCGCGGGCATTCACCGAGCCCTCAAGGGTCAGCACGGCAAACACGTCCTGCTCGATCTCATCGCTGAACTGACGCAGCTCTTCCAGACTCATCTCGGCCAGATCCTTACCCGTATCGACGCCGTATTTCACCGCGTGGCCAACGATTTCATGGCAGTCGCGGAACGGCAGACCACGGCGCACCAGATAGTCAGCCAGGTCGGTCGCGGTGGAGAAACCGCGCAGCGCCGCTTCACGCATGATTGCGTGTTTCGGCTTGATCGCCGGGATCATGTCGGCAAACGCGCGCAGCGAATCGCGCAGGGTGTCGGCGGCGTCGAACAGCGGCTCCTTGTCTTCCTGATTGTCCTTGTTGTAGGCCAGCGGTTGGCCTTTCATCAGGGTCAACAGGCCCATCAGTGCGCCGAACACACGACCGGTCTTGCCGCGAACCAGCTCGGGCACATCGGGGTTTTTCTTTTGCGGCATGATCGAACTGCCGGTGCAGAAGCGGTCCGGCAGATCGATGAACTGGAACTGCGCGCTGGTCCACAGCACCAGCTCTTCGGAGAAACGCGACAGGTGCATCATCGCGATGCTCGCGGCCGAGCAGAATTCAATGGCGAAGTCACGATCGGAGACGTTGTCCAGCGAGTTGCCGCCGACGGCGTCGAAGCCGAGCAGCTGCGCGGTGTATTCGCGATCGATCGGGTAAGTGGTGCCAGCCAGCGCGGCGCTGCCCAGCGGCATGCGGTTGGTGCGCTTGCGGCAGTCGACCAGACGCTCGTAGTCGCGGCTGAGCATTTCGAACCAGGCCAGCATGTGGTGACCGAACGTCACTGGCTGCGCGGTCTGCAAGTGGGTGAAGCCCGGCATGATGCTCGCAGCTTCGCGCTCGGCTTGCTCCAGCAGGCCTTTTTGCAGGCGGGTGATCTCGGCCAGGATCAGATCGATTTCATCGCGCAGCCACAGGCGGATATCGGTGGCGACCTGGTCGTTGCGGCTGCGTCCGGTGTGGAGCTTTTTACCGGTCACGCCGATGCGGTCGGTCAGGCGTGCTTCGATGTTCATGTGCACGTCTTCGAGGTCGACGCGCCAGTCGAACTGGCCGGCCTCGATTTCGCCCTGAATGGTGTTCAGGCCGTCGATGATGCTGTCGCGCTCGGCATCGGTCAGCACGCCGACTTTGGCCAGCATGGTGGCGTGGGCGATCGAGCCCATGATGTCGTGGCGATACAGGCGCTGGTCGAAAGTGACGGAGGCGGTGAAGCGGGCGACGAAGGCGTCGACGGGTTCACTGAAGCGGCCGCCCCAGGACTGATTGGTCTTGTCAGTGCTCATGAATTCGCTCGTATCGGCTTGAAGAAATGACGTGAAACGCTGGCGCGGATAATAACAGGGTTGCCAATCCTGTCGCTGACACCGATCGATACGTTTTTACCCCGATGTGTCAGGCGTCTCCCGCCGTGTCTGCAAGGAATTTACAAAAGGATATTTTTTGATTGAGCAATATCGTTCCGACGAACGTCTACAGTGGACATAAGGGTCGGTGCGAATGCGGATCATGCAAAGGTCCGGCCACTGGCTATAAGAAGAGGGGGCGGGTGAGTTGTACAACGGTCACCCACCGTGAGAAACGCAGGAAACACTGGGCTCTGAGCGGTACGACCCGGACGCTGGCAAATATTGCTGGCCGACGTACGGCACTTTTTGGCGCTCGGGCTAGTCTTAGCGTGGATCGCGGTGACGGAGGTCACTACACCTGTCTACGCTATCCTTGTGCGAGACTCACGCAGGAATCCAGCGCAATATGAATGTCCTGATCGTTGATGACGAACCCCTGGCTCGCGAGCGCCTAAGCCGTATGGTGAGCGAGCTCGAGGGTTACACAGTCCTGGAGCCCAATGCCACGAATGGCGAGGAGGCGTTAGCGCTGATCGACAGCCACAAGCCGGATATCGTTTTGCTCGATATCCGCATGCCGGGCCTCGATGGCCTGCAGGTTGCTGCCCGACTGTGCGAACGAGAGACGCCGCCGGCCGTGGTGTTTTGCACCAGTCCCGATGAATTTGCCGTGGAAGCCCTGCAGGCCAGCGCCGTGGGCTATGTGGTGAAACCTGTGCGAACCGAACACCTGAACGAAGCCCTGAAGCGGGCTGAGCGTCCCAATCGGGCGCAACTATCGGCCCTGACCCGTCCCGCTGCCGAAAGTGGCAACGGCCCACGCAGCCACATCAGCGCGCGTACTCGCAAAGGCATCGAGCTGATTCCGCTGGATCAGGTGGTCTACTTCATCGCCGACCACAAATACGTGACCCTGCGTCACGAAGCCGGCGAGGTGCTGCTCGACGAACCGCTCAAAGCACTGGAAGACGAGTTCGGTGAGCGCTTCGTGCGTATCCACCGCAACGCGCTGGTCGCTCGCGATCGCATCGAGCGATTGCAGCGCACACCGCTGGGACATTTCCAGTTGTTTCTCAAAGGCCTCAATGGTGATGCGCTGATTGTCAGCCGTCGGCATGTCGCCGGTGTGCGCAAAATGATGCAGGGGCTTTGACCCGGTCTTCACCGGGCCATTCGAGTTCATTTACCCGGCATGGCAGGCCAGGGAGGCCACGCCGTTTTCTGATTCAGGTCAAAGTGCATTTGCCTGAGCTGTTATTATCCGCCGTATCTATTCAGTACGGATTGTTCCATGTCCCCTCGCGAAATCCGCATCGCCACCCGTAAAAGTGCGCTGGCCCTCTGGCAGGCCGAATACGTCAAAGCCCGTCTCGAGGTGGCCCACCCGGGTCTGCTGGTGACGCTGGTGCCCATGGTCAGTCGCGGCGACAAGCTGCTCGACTCGCCCCTGTCGAAGATCGGCGGCAAGGGCCTGTTCGTCAAGGAACTGGAAACCGCGTTGCTGGAAAACGAAGCCGATATCGCCGTGCACTCGATGAAAGACGTGCCGATGGACTTCCCGCAAGGCTTGGGCCTGTTCTGCATCTGCGAGCGCGAAGACCCACGCGACGCTTTCGTCTCCAACACCTACGCAAGTCTTGAAGCGCTGCCTGCCGGTGCCATCGTCGGCACCTCGAGCCTGCGTCGGCAGACGCAACTGCTGGCGCGTCGTCCGGACCTGCAGATCCGTTTCTTGCGCGGCAATGTCAACACTCGTCTGGCCAAACTCGATGCCGGTGAGTACGACGCGATTATCCTTGCCGCGGCCGGTTTGATCCGCCTCGGTTTCGAAGATCGCATCACTTCGCCGATCAGTGTCGATGACAGTCTGCCGGCCGGTGGCCAAGGCGCGGTCGGCATCGAATGCCGCAGCGCCGACAACGAAATCCATGCCTTGCTCGCGCCTTTGCACCACGCCGATACCGCTTCGCGGGTGAACGCCGAACGCGCCCTCAACAAACATTTGAATGGTGGCTGCCAGGTGCCGATCGCCTGCTACGCCGTGCTCGAAGGCGAGCAGTTGTGGTTGCGCGGTCTGGTCGGCGAGCCGAGCGGTGGCAAGCTGCTCAGTGCCGAAGCGCGGGCGCCGCGCGCTGACGCCGAAACCCTGGGCGTGCAGGTCGCCGAAGATCTGCTCAAGCAGGGCGCTGACGACATTCTCAAAGCGGTGTACGGCGAGGCGGGTCACGAGTGACTGGCTGGCGCCTGCTGCTGACGCGTCCCGCGGATGACTGCGCGGCGCTGGCCGAACAGTTGGCCGGGCAGGGGATTTTCAGCAGTTGCCTGCCGCTTTTGGACATTGTTCCGCTGACGGTCTCTGACAGTATTCGTCAGGCGATTGCGCGATTGCCCACTTGCAACGCAGTAATCGTGGTCAGCAAACCGGCGGCGCGGATTGCGGTGGATCTGCTCAGGTCCGAAGGCGCGGCGCCATTGAGCATGCCGTGGTTCAGCGTCGGCGCGGCGACTGCCGAGATTCTTCGCGATCATGGTCTCGACGTGAGTTTCCCGTCGGATGGCGATGACAGTGAAGCCTTGCTGCAATTGCCGCGTCTGCGCGAGGCGCTGAGCCAGCCCGGCGCGCAGGTGATGATCCTGCGTGGGGAGGGTGGCCGTGAGCTGCTCGCTGAGCGCCTGCGCGCGCTTGGTGCTAGTGTCGAGTATCTGGAGTTGTATCGCCGCGACCTGCCTGCCTACCCGCCCAGCGAGCTGCCACGGCGGATCGAAGCGGAACGCTTGGACGGGCTGGTGGTCAGCAGTGGACAGGGTTTCGAGCACCTGCGGCAGATGGCCGGCGATGCCTGGCCGAAGATCGCGCAGTTGCCGTTGTTTGTACCGAGCCCGAGGGTCGCCGAGCTGGCACGTGCCGCCGGGGCTCAAACAGTTGTGGATTGCCGCGGCGCGAGTGCCGCGGCTTTGCTGACGGCGTTACGGGAGTTTCCCGTGCCGTTTTCCAATGCAAAGGATGGATACGTGAGCGAAACAGCCTTGCCCAAAGATGACGCCCAGCCTGCGCTCGATGCTCAGGTTGAAACTCCACCGCCGGCCCGGGAGCCGCGCCGAGGCAATGGACTGGCGATTGTCGCCCTGCTGCTTGGCGCCGCCGGTGTCGCCATCGGTGGCTGGGGTGTCTGGCAGGTGCGTCACCTGCAGAACAACACGCAGCAACAGTCGAGTCAGGTGCAGGCGTTGAATGATCAGGCGCAGAGTCTGAAGCTCAACGAGCAGCGTCTGACCGAGCGCCTTGCGCAGTTGCCTGGCGCTGATGAACTCGCCGAACGCCAGCGTCTGGTCACGCAATTGCAAGGCGATCAGCAGCGCCTCAATCAACGTCTGGAAACCGTCCTCGGCGCCAGCCGCAAGGACTGGCGTCTGGCCGAGGCCGAACACTTGCTGCGTCTGGCCAGCCTGCGTCTCTCGGCATTGCAGGACATCAGCAGTGCGCAGGCGCTGGTGCAGGGCGCCGATGAAATCCTCCGAGAACAGAACGATCCGGGTTCCTTCGCCGCGCGCGAGCAAGTGGCGAAAACCCTGGTCGCCTTGCGCAGCACCGAACAGCCGGATCGCACCGGGCTGTTCCTGCGTCTCGGCGCGCTGCGCGATCAGGTCATTGACCTCACCGAGCTGGCGCCGGAGTACAAGGATCGCGGCGAGTCACTGCTGGGCCTGACCAGCGATGGCGATGGCGCCAGTCGCTGGGCGCAATGGTGGGACAAGGTGTCGCGCTATATCCGCATCGATTTCAACGCTGACAAGAACGTCAAACCGCTGCTGGCCGGGCAAAGCCTGAGCCAGGTGCGCCTGGCCCTGAGCCTGGCGCTGGAGCAGGCGCAGTGGGCGGCGCTCAACGGTCAGGCGGCGGTGTACACCCAGGCGCTGGCCGAGGCACGCGATGTGCTCAAGGGCAATTTCAACCCGGACAATCCGCAAAGCAAAGTCATGCTTGAACAGGTCGCCGAGCTGAGCAAGGAACCGGTCACCGTCAAGACGCCGGATCTGGCCGGCACCCTGAGTGCGGTGCAGGGATATCTGGAGCGACGTAACATCAATGCCGAGGAATCGGTGAAACCGTTCGCCAAGCCTGCCGCCAATGCTGCGCAGGAGGCGACCCCATGAAGCGCCTCTATGTAATCGTGTTTCTGGTCATCGCGGCGACGGCAGCGCTGGGCCTGGCGATCGCCGAGCATTCCGGTTACGTGCTGGTGGCGTACAAGAGCTTCCGCTACGAGGCGAGCCTGTGGGCAACGCTGGCGGTGATCACGGTGCTGTGGCTGCTGTTCTGGGGTATCAAGGTGTTGGTCGAGCTGGTGACGACCTCTACCGGCGTGGTCAATCCCTGGTCGCGGCGCAATCGCAGCCGCCGCGTGCAAGTGGCAATCGAACACGGGCAACTGGATCTGGCTGAGGGTCGCTGGGCCAGCGCGCAGCGGCATCTGACCCGCGCCGCCGAAGCCGAACGCCAGCCGCTGCTTTATTACCTGGGCGCCGCACGCGCGGCCAACGAGCAAGGCCAGTACGAAGAAAGCGATCGTTTGCTCGAACGTGCGCTGGAGCGTCAGCCGCAAGCCGAATTGGCGATCGCCCTGAGTCACGCACAGTTGCAGACCGATCGTGGCGACACCGACGGTGCGCTGGTGACCTTGCAGGCAATGCATGAACGGCATCCGCGCAGCGCGCAAACACTGCGTCAATTGCAACGTCTGTATCAGCAGCGTGGCGAATGGACGGCGGTGATTCGTCTGCTGCCGGAGTTGCGCAAGGACAAAGTGCTGCCGCCGGCCGAACTGGCTGAACTCGAGCGTCGCGCCTGGGGGGAAAATCTCTCGCTGGCAGCTCATCGCGAAGAGGACGGCACGGTGGGTCTGCAGTCGCTCAAGCGGGCCTGGGAACAGCTGACTTCAGCGCAGCGTCAGGAGGCCCCTCTGGTATTGGCCTATGCCGAGCAATTGCGCCAGCTAGGCGCTCAGGTCGAGGCCGAAGAGGTGCTGCGCACCGCGCTCAAGCGCAGGTACGACAGCCATCTGGCGCGGCTTTATGGTCTGGTTCGTGGTAGTGATCCTGCACGACAGTTGCAAACCGCTGAAGGCTGGCTCAAGGAGCATCCGGCCGATCCGAGCCTGCTGCTGACCCTTGGGCGTTTATGTCTGCAAACCAGTCTGTGGGGCAAGGCTCGCGACTATCTGGAAAGCAGTCTGCGCGTGCAGCGCAATCCTGAGACATGCGCTGAATTGGCCCGACTGCTCGCACAGCTCGGCGATACCGAGCGCAGCAACCAGTTGTTCCAGGAAGGTCTTGGGCTGCTTGATGAACGTTTGCTGGCGGCGCCTTTGCCGGTTGCGGCGAAGGTCTGAGAGGCGAGGGAGGATGCTCCCTCGTGAACTTCACTGACCGAAAATTCATCTTCTTTGTGCTCTTGAGGCAAAGTCCTACAGAGTCCCTCATCTTTTCCTCTTGAACCTGTCGGGTTTTCCCTACATCTGTGGTGAACTGTCGGCAGGCCCTTGCCTTGAAAGGCTGACACGCTTTCCTCTACCGTAACTGCCTGTCTCTACTGTTACGGAAAAGCCATGTCGTTGGCCTGCTCACGCTCCTTGTTCTTCATCGCTTTCATTGCGGGGGCCTTTGCTCTGGGAGCTTCCTATTACCTCGAATATGCGGTGGGCCTGACGCCTTGCAGTCTGTGCCTGGTGCAGCGCTTGTTCCTCACCTTGCTGTGCATTGGCTGCGGCGTGGCGGCGGTGCATGGCCCCCGGCGTGGCGGATTATGGTATTACTGGCTGTTTGCGTTGGGCGCCAGTCTGGGCGGAACCACCGCTGCCTGGCGGCAGGTGTTGATCCAGAGTGATTCCATGTTGCAACTGGTCAAATGCTCGCCGACTGTGGAATCACTTTTCAGTGGCTTGCCATGGATCTGTGCCCTGCAACGAATGTTCAACGGCGGTGCCGACTGCTCGGAAATCTCCTGGACACTCTTCGATTTGAGCATCCCGGAATGGAGCCTGCTGTTTTTTGTCGGTGTGTCCATTCTTGCGGTTTATCAGTTGTTGCGGCTGATCTGCAGTGCTCTGCAACGACCGGTCAGCGACGAAGCGTCGCACCACGTACTGGTCAGGGATTAAACACTTGTATGAACTTTATCTCCTGCGTACCTTGAAGCCATAGGCGTGCGGGCATAATCTGGCCGGCACGTGTCATTGGATTTATGTTGCTCGATGACGCTCTGCCCGATCGTCCACCCAGTCAAATCAGAACATGGACGCGGGTGTAGAGCAGCATGACCCACAAGGGAAGAGAGATCGCCATGCTCGAAAGTTGTCAGAATGCTCAGGAACGTTGGGGTGGGGTTCATCTGCTGATCGACCGCTGGTTGCAGGAGCGTGAAGAGCTGATCGGCGCCTACGACAAACTCGGTGCGCAGCCTGATTCGCTGTCTGAAAGCCGCAAACCTCTACTGGAATTCTGCGGTGTGCTGGTCGATTACGTGTCGGCCGGTCACTTTGAAATCTATGAACAGTTGACTGGCGAAGCAAAGGCGTTCAACGACAAGCGCGGTCTGGAACTCGCCGAGACAATCTACCCGCGCATCGACGTCATTACCGAGAAGCTGCTCGCGTTCAACGACCTGTGCGATGAAGGTAAATGCGTTGCGGAGAAATTCAAGGAATTGGGCGGCTTGCTGCATGAGCGCTTCGAACTTGAAGACTGCCTGATCGAAGTGCTGCACACGGCACACAAGGCAGAAGACCCGGTTCAGGCCTGAACCACATCCTTGCGGAAAAACGGTGCGCCGAAAGCGCACCGTTTTTTTATGCCCGATCAGTTCGTCGCGCCACGCAGTTCCACTTCAAACACCAGTGGCGTGAACGGTGCGATCAGGTCGCCGGCACCGTCGGCACCATAAGCCTGATCCGATGGAATCACCAATCGCCATTTTGCCCCGACCGGCATGTTCTGCAGCGCCGTGCGCCAACCGGCAATCACGCTGTCGAGGTTGAACCATTGCGGTTGGCTGTTCTGGTCAAACACAGTGCCGTCCGGCAACTTGCCGACATACAACACCTGAACTTTTCCGTCGGGGCCGGCTTTGGCGCCGGAGCCCGGGACGAGTTCGGTCAGAAGGATGCCATCGGCCAATTCCTTTACGCCCGGTTTGGCTTTTTCCGCGCTGAGAAACCGTTGCTCGTTCTCCATCGCAGCATCACTCGATTGGCGTGATGCCTGCTCGGCATTGCGCGATTCGTGATCGGCCAGAATCTGTTCGATACGCGCTTCACTCAACGCCAGGGGCTTGCCCTGATACGCCTGTTGCAGGCCTTCGATCAGCGCCTGGATCTGCAACTGCGGCACCTCCTGGCGCAGCCGTTCACCGAGGCTGGCACCGAGGCTGTAAGCCAGGTCATGAGCATCATTCGCCGTGGTTTTTTCATCGGCGTATGCCGCCGAAAAAACCACGCAGAGGGACAAAATAAAGTAGCGCGACATGGGCACTCTCCGACCTGAGATGCGAGGGATTATGCCAGTGCAAACGTCTGCATCGGTGAACTGCTTTTACCCCGGTGCAGAACATTTCGGCTTCGGTGCAACGCAACGGCGCAGATACTGTCAACATGCCCTAGCGGCGGTATCAGCAGAGGTCTAGTATGAGCCGCACTCACGTCAGCCAGGAGGTAAACCATGTCGGCCACCAAGAAGCCTGTAAATACTCCGTTGCACTTACTCCAACAGTTGTCGGGCAGCTTGCTCGAGCATTTGGAAAACGCTTGCTCGCAAGCCTTGGCTGATGCTGAAAAACTGCTCGCCAAGCTGGAAAAACAGCGTGGCAAAGCGCAGGAAAAACTGCACAAATCGCGCACCAAACTGCAAGACGCCGCCACCGCCGGCAAAGCCAAGGCGCAGAATAAAGCCAAGGCCTCGGTGAAAGAACTCGAAGACCTGCTCGACGCGTTGAAAGATCGTCAGTCCGAGACCCGCAGCTACATTCTGCAGCTCAAGCGCGATGCTCAGGAAAGCCTGAAGCTGGCCCAGGGTGTTGGCCGCGTTCAGGAAGCAGTGGGTAAGGTCCTGTCGTCGCGTTCGGCCAAACCCGCAGCCGCTCCAGCGAAGAAAGTCGCTGCCAAACCTGCTGCAAGCAAAGCCCCGGCGAAGACCGCTGCGGCCAAACCTGCTGCTGCGAAAACCACCGCCAAACCCGCCGCCAAGGCACCGGTAAAAGCGCCTGCCAAACCAGTGGCGAAAACTGCAGTGAAGAAGCCGGCGGCGAGCGCGGCAACACCGGCGGCTAAAACCACTGCAGCCAAACCTGCAGCCAAAACCACCACTGCCAAGCCCGCTGCGAAACCGGCCGCGACCAAAACTGCAGCGGCTAAGACCGCAGCCGCAAAACCTGCCGCCAAGACAGCGGCAAAACCAGCAGCCAAGCCTGCTGCAAAAACCGCCGCTGCGAAGCCTGCAGCCAAGACCGTGGCTAAACCTGCCGCGGCCAGACCTGCTGCGAAAGTGGCGGTAAAACCGGCTGCCAAACCAGCCGCAACATCGGCAGCAAAACCTGCAGCAAAAACCGCTGCGAAACCGGCCGCCAAGCCTGCTGCGGCGAAACCAGCGGCCAAGCCAGCCGCAAAACCAGCGGTGAAAAAGCCTGCTGCTGCCAAGCCAGCCGCTACCAAACCGGCTACCGCTCCAGCAGCCAAGCCTGCGCCTGCGGCTTCCCCGGCTGCTCCAGCTGCGTCCGCACCGTCGTCCGCCGCTCACTCGACCCCTTCGACGGCGCCAGCGCCAGCCGCTTCGTCGAGCGTCAGCAGCACCCCGACCAGCGCTTCCTAAGTGCCGGTTGCCGCGACGCGCAGCACTTGCAGCGCGTCGCGGTTCAGGCTGGCTGCACTGCCGGCCAAGCCTTCCAGCCAGGTCACCGAACCTGCCTCGTTGCGCGTCCATTCCTGCGCCACACCTTCCAGCCGTGACAACAAGGTTCGTTCAGCTTCAAGCTCAAGTGACTTGATCTGCTCGCGCATGCCTGCCACCACCGCATCATCGACGGCCCGCACTTTCCATTGCATGCGCAGGCTTCGCAATGGCTGCACCACTTCGACATCCCACGGCGCGGTCAAGGCCTTGAGCAGGCGTACGCGCGGTTCATCGCAGGTCACCGCTCGCTGCTCCAGCCACAAACCGCATAGCAACAGGCAGACATTGGCGCCCGCCGTTTGCAATCGCAGGCAGGCATCTTCCACGCCCGGTCGGGCGTAGACATCAAGGGCAAAGCTCCACAGGTCAGAGGACATCGTGCTACTCGCGCCAGTTGTGAGCGAAGCTGGTAGACTCCGCCGCCATTATGATCCGACTTCAGAACCTGACTTTACAGCGTGGCCCGCAACGTCTGCTAGAAGACGCCGAGCTGACCCTGCACGCCGGCCACAAAGCCGGCCTCATCGGCGCCAACGGTGCCGGCAAATCCAGCCTGTTCGCCTTGCTGCGCGGCGAGTTGCATCCGGATTCGGGCGACTGCCTGCTGCCGGTCGACTGGCGCATCGCGCACATGCGCCAGGAGGTCGACACCCTTGAGCGCCTGGCGGTCGACTATGTGCTCGATGGCGACCTGCGTCTGCGTGAGGTGCAGCGCGAGCTTGCCGCCGCCGAGCAGGCCCATGACGGCACCGCGCTGGCGCGCCTGCACGCCGAACTCGACAGCGCCGACGGTTACACCGCCGATGCACGGGCGCGCAAGCTGCTCGCCGGTCTTGGTTTCACCAATGAGCAGATGGATCGTCAGGTCGGCGATTTCTCCGGTGGCTGGCGGATGCGTCTGAATCTGGCACAGGCACTGATGTGCCCCTCGGATCTGCTGCTGCTCGACGAACCGACCAACCACTTGGACCTCGACGCAATCATCTGGCTCGAAGAGTGGCTGAAAAGCTATCCGGGCACCTTGCTGCTGATTTCCCACGACCGCGACTTCCTCGACGAAGTGGTCGATCACGTCGCCCATGTCGATCAGCGCAAACTGACCCTCTACCGGGGCGGCTACACCGCGTTTGAGCGCGCCCGCGCCGAGCGCCTGGCCCAGCAGCAACAGGCCTACGAGAAGCAGCAGGCGCAGCGTGCGCACATGGAAAGCTACATCGCTCGCTTCAAGGCCCAGGCGACCAAGGCCCGTCAGGCGCAGAGCCGGATCAAGGCGCTGGAGCGCATGGAAGAATTGTCGGCGGCCCACGTCGATTCGCCGTTCGACTTCGTCTTCCGCGAGTCGACCAAAATCTCCAGTCCGCTGATCGACCTGTCCAATGCACGCCTGGGTTATGGCGACAAGACCATCCTGGAGAAGGTCAAGTTGCAACTGACCCCGGGTGCGCGGATCGGTCTGCTCGGGCCGAACGGCGCGGGTAAATCGACGCTGATCAAGAACCTCGCCGGCGAGCTCGAACCACTGGCCGGGCGCCTGACCCGTGGCGAGAACACCGTGGTCGGCTACTTCGCTCAGCATCAACTCGATTCGCTGGATTCCAAGGCCAGCCCGTTGCTGCACTTGCAGCGGCTGGCGCCGGGCGAGCGCGAGCAGACCTTGCGTGACTTCCTCGGCGGCTTCGACTTCCGTGGCGCGCGCATCGATGAGCCGGTGCTGAATTTCTCCGGTGGCGAGAAGGCTCGTCTCGCGCTTGCGTTGATCGCCTGGGAGCGGCCGAACCTGTTGCTGCTCGACGAACCGACCAACCACCTCGACCTGGAAATGCGTCTGGCACTGACCATGGCCCTGCAGGAATTCAGCGGTGCGGTGCTGGTGGTGTCTCACGATCGGCATTTGCTCAAGAGCACCACCGACAACTTCTATCTGGTCGCCGACGGCAAGGTCGAAGAGTTCGATGGCGACTTGGAAGATTACGCCCGCTGGCTGGTGGAATACCGCCAGCGTAATGCGCCGGTCAGCAACACACCGGTCAATCCGGACAAGACCGACAAGAAAGCTCAGCGCCAAGCGGCAGCAGCGTTGCGCCAACAACTGGCCCCGCACAAGCGCGAGGCCGACAAGCTTGAAGCCGAGCTGGGCAAGCTTCACGAGAAACTGGCCAAGGTCGATGCCAGCCTCGGCGACAGCGATATCTACGAGCCGGCACGCAAGAATGAACTGCGGGATCTGCTCGCCGAACAGGCCAAATTGAAGGTTCGTGAAGCCGAGTTGGAAGAAGCCTGGATGCAAGCGCTGGAAACCCTGGAAAGCATGCAGGCGGAGCTGGAGGCGTTGTCCTGATGGAAGCCTTCAAACTGCCCTTTGCGGCGGTATGGGTCGAACCGCTCTGGTTCACCGCGCAGATTCTGCTGATTCTGCTCGCGGGTTACCTGACCCAGCGTTTCGTCGCCAAAGGCCTGACTCGCCTGGGTGAGCGTTATCCTTTCCCGCCGCAATTGCTGATGCCGCTGCGTGGCGTGCTGCGCTGGCTGATCATGGGCAGCGCGCTGCTCTTCGTGCTTGAGCGCCTCGGCGTTTCGGCGACAGTGCTGTGGACGGCGCTGTCGGGTTTTGTCGCGGTGGCGGCGGTGGCGTTCTTCGCCATGTGGAGCGTGCTGTCCAATCTGCTCTGCGCGATCCTGATCTTCACCGTCGGACCGTTCCGCCTCGGCGATGTGGTCGAGCTGGTGGACACCACCGACAAGCCTGGCGTCAAAGGCCGGGTGATCGCGATCAATCTGCTCTACACCACGCTGGTCGAGGCCGAAGAACTCGGCACCGGCAGCGCCATGGTGCAGGTGCCGAACAGCCTGTTCTTCCAGCGTTCGGTGCGGCGTTGGCGCGGGACGGATGTGTTGCCGTCGAGCGGGTTCGAGAAGTAGCTTTTTCAGCGAGATCAAAAGATCGGACGATCGCGGCCCGAGCCTTCGGGCGATCTTTTGCTTTTAAGCCCAAAGCGCATTAGCTTGAGCGTCTGTCACGATTCAGAGCCGAGGTGTGCGATGGAGCTTCAAACATGGCTGGCATTCTTTGCCGCCTGCTGGGTGATCAGCCTGTCCCCGGGCGCGGGCGCCATCGCGTCGATGTCCAGCGGTCTGCAATACGGATTCTGGCGCGGCTACTGGAACGCGCTGGGCCTGCAGATCGGCTTGGTGGTGCAGATCGCGATTGTCGGCGCGGGTGTGGGTGCCGTGCTCACCGCATCGGCCACAGCGTTCCATGCGATCAAATGGTTCGGCGTCGCTTATCTGGTTTATCTGGCGATCAAGCAATGGCGGGCGTTGCCCATGGACATGAGCGATGACGCCGCGGTACGGCCGATCGGCAAGCCGCTGGCCCTGGTGTTTCGCGGCTTTCTGGTGAACATCAGCAACCCCAAGGCGTTGGTGTTCATGCTCGCGGTGTTGCCGCAGTTCATCAATCCCCACGCGCCGCTGCTGATTCAGTATGTGGTGATCGGTGTGACGATGGTGTTTGTCGATCTGATCGTGATGGCCGGTTACACCGGGCTGGCGTCGAAGGTGCTGCGTCTGTTGCGCACGCCCAAACAGCAGAAGCGCATGAACCGCACCTTTGCCGGGTTGTTCGTCGGCGCGGCGGCATTCATGGCGACGTTGCGCAAAGCGGCGGCGTAAACCGCTCGGGCAAGAAAAAAGGCGACCTTTGCGGGTCGCCTTTTTTGTTTTTGTCGGTCGGTCAGCGCAGGATCACCGGCGCCGTGTCACGCGGCAGATTATTGCGCTGCGGCGCTTCACGCGGCTGCTCATAAGAGTCACCGCCACCGAGCTGCATGCTCAATTGCCCGGCCACGTCCTCGCCCAAAGCTTTGGACACGTCACGTACGACGCGCGGACGGTTCAGCGAGATCTTGATGTCACGATGGTTCACCAGTTTGGTGTCCTGCGCTTCGCCCATCGCCGTGAAGGCCGAGGTGATCTCGTAGGTCCTGGTGTTGATCAGACTGAAATCCGCCACTAGCGTCAGGCCCAAGACCGCCGAGTAGCTGTCGGTGTGCGCCAGCTCGTTGACGTCCTGGGTGAAGTCGATGTCGGACACAGTGCCGAACAGCACGTAGTCGGCGCCTTTGAAGTTGCCGGCCTTGATGCGCTTGATCACGTCATACACATCGCCTTTGGATGAGGCGGTATAAGGCGTGCCCTGCACCAGCTGGAACATGCCGGTACGCAGGATTTCACCCTTGATGTCGCCGGTGAATTTGCGCAACTCGCCCTGTTCGATGTAGCTGGTGGTCGCTTCGATCTCGTTGTAGCTCGAAGAACCGCTGGCGCTGTAGTAACTCTCGCGGTGATTGCTCTGCGCCGAAACGATGTGGATGTATTGCTCCACACGCTCCTGATACGCCAGATCCGTCACCGCCACTTTCGGGGCCGCCTGCACGCTGAACGCGCAAGCCAGGGCCATCATGCCAATCCATGTGCGCATCGATCAACGCTCCGTGGTTTTGCGGATCTCTTTTTCGTCCATCCACTCGGCCAGACCGCTTTCGACGTCGATCAACTGCAGGCTGAATTTGTAGAAGACGTCCTTGTAGTCGCTGCTGCGCTTGACGATCGAGCTGATCGAGCCTTCGATGCGGTACTTGGCGGCAACCATGTTGCCGGTCTTGGCCACGGTGCTTTTCTTGTACAGGCCGCTCTGGTTCTGCAGCTTGAGCTGGTCAACCTGGCTCTGCATTGCATTGTTGTCACTGGCGAAGCGCGCAACACCGGTCTTCATCAACTGAGTCTTGATGCTGGTGGTGATTTCGCGGGTGTCGATGTACTCGCTGGTCTTGTTCTTCACATCGTAGACCTGAACCACCGGACGACCTTGCAGGATGCCGGACTGGGCCAGCGAGCGGGTCATCGATTCGGCGATCATTTGCAGGTCGGTCGAACCGAATTCGTTGGTCACGGTTTCAACGGCTTTGGTGTCGCCGTAACTGATGTTCTTGCTGCCCAGGGTCGGCGAAGTGTTGGCGCAACCGGAGGCCAGCAGGGCGATGACGGCGATGCAGGAAAAGCGTGCAAACATGAGAAAGCTCTCTCAATCAGAAAAAGGGTGGCGGGCTTAAGGCGTTTTGATTTCCAGACGGAAATCCACGGCTTTCGGGGTCGGAGCGATGGCTTGAATGAAGCTGGTCTGAGCGCCATACATCATCTGGCTTTTCCAGACCTCTTCTTCGGCAACCGGGAAACCTTCGGCGCCAAGCCAGGCGAAGCGGTAGTAGAAGATCTTGTTGCTGTTGAGGGTGTTGCTCAACTGCACATTGACGGTCATGAAGCCGTTTTCGCGGGCCACGCGCATGGCGCCGACGACGATGTGTTTCTGCGGCCCCATGGCCACGACTTTGCTCGCGGCGCTGCCCGGCTCAGGTGGCGGCGGGGTGGCGCAGCCTGCCAACAAGGCGAGGGCGGCGACGGCGATAATCTTCAAGCGCATTGCAAGACTCCGTTCTTAAGGTTGTTTGAGGCTGGCGACGTTGGTGGCGCCAGCGCTCGGCATTACGTGAGCAGCGATGCCGCCAGCGAACACCTGGTTGCCAACGGCGCGCAGGCTGACCACTTGATAACGCTGATCGACGGTGACCCTGACCACCGAGCCGCCCACGGCGCTCGGCAGGGTAACCTGATGCTCACCCTTTTTCAGGCGCAGGCGCACCACTTGGGTGTTGTCCGGCAGGGTGCGCCACGTACGGGTATCGGCACCTTCCAGTACCGCTGAAGAAATGCCTACGGCGAGACCGGCCAGCGGATTGGTTTCGTTGATCTGCTTTTGCGCCACGCCTTTGGTGATCGCCCGCACGGTGGTGCGCACGATGATCCCGGGCATGTCATCGCGCAGCGCGCGGCGCGACATAGCGGTGGTGCTGTTCAGCGCGGTCAGGTCAACTTGCTTGCCATCGACACCGATCTGCGCGAACGGCGCGGTGGAAGTGTCCGGTTTGATGATCGGGAACGACAGCGGGGTGATCACCACATTGTTGGAAATCGGCAACGGCAGCGGTACGCGAATCGAGTCGCGTGCCGGGGCCAGGCCGCTCTGCACTACGATCAGGATATCGCTGTCGTCAGACTTCGAAGGTTTGTCGAGGTTGACCAGCGCCTGCTCGAGCAGCGGCGTGTTCGGGCGCAATTCGGCAGCCTTGCGATAACCCGGCGCGGCCAGATCCTTCTCGCCCAGGGCTTCGTAGACGAAACCGGCGAGGTAATGGCTGAACGCGCTCTGATAGCTGTTTTTCAGGCCGACCACTTCCGGCGCGTCGAGGCTGGCAACCGGATAACCCTGAAGATCCTTGTACTGAGTCTTGATGCCTTCTTTCTCGGCCTGTTCTTCGCTCTTGAGGTATTCCTTGTCGCGCAGGTCGGCGATCACCGCTTCGCGTTCGTGGGTCTTTTTGATCGCCGTGCGGGCGCCATCGAAATCGTTGACCGCCAGCAGGTTCAGGGCCATCTGCGTGGTCAGCATGACTTTTTCGTAGTCGTAGCCTTCGTAGCGGCGCACCTTGTCGTTGACGATGAAGCTGCCGAACTGTGCCAGGTACTTGGCGGAGTCGAGCTTGACCGCGTCTTCCCACTGACCGACTACCTTGTCCGCGCTGCCCCAGGCGTTCTGGCTGCCCGACAGATCGCCCTTGGCGCGCAGCAGTTCTCCTTTCTCGAAGTAATAGAGCAGGTCTTTGTCGGTGCCGCTGTTGTTCTTTTCCAGCAGGGTCAGCGCCGCGTCGACGTTGCCGGAAGCCAGTTGCTGGTTGGTCTGGGCCAATTCGGAATCGTAGTTGCGAAACGCTGCACAGCCGGACACCAGAGTGACGGCGCTGAGCGCGAGCAGAGTGGGGGCGCGGAATGCCATGGGTACTTCTTCCCTGAGTAGCAAAACTTGCAGCCGCGGGTGCTGGTCGGGCTGGTGTGACCTATCGACGGCGGCGTTGGCCTCCTGCCAATTCCTCAAGTGTGAGGAGCTTGTGTTGCCGGCTCGCTGAGCGAGGGCGCGGCATTATAAACGCGAGGTGATGGCCATGTAATATCTTTTCGCTTTCATTATTCGGTGGTGTGCCATCACTCGTTCGCGGAATCAGGTGGGCTTGGCGCAGGTTTATGCTGTGGCACGAAGGCTGATCCAACGGTAAAAACCTGGTCGCGCAATACACGCAAATGCAGAACCTGCCGATCCTGATCGACGCGAAGTTCAAATGGGCTATCAATGGGCGCTGCCGCAAAACGGAAGGTGTGCAGGCCTTTCTTCAGGCGCAGGCGGGCGATCAGCGTCTTGTCCGGCAACGCTCGCCATGTACGGGTGTCGGCTTCTTCGAACGGATCATGCTGAGTGACGATCAACGAGGCTTTCGCCGGGTTGCGCTCGTTTTCCTGCGCTTGACCGATGGCGGCCATGTTGGCGCGGAACATCGCCCGCGAGATGATTTGCGGCATGTCGTCGCGCAGTGTGCGCATGGACATGTCGGTCACGCTGTTGATCACGGCCAGCGGCTGTTTATGGCCATCCACAGTTATATGCTTGAAATTGGGTGTGACCGAATCAGGCACCATCACCGGGAATGAAATGGGCGCGATGATGACCAGCGTTTCGTTCAGACGAACCGGGATCGGCACCTGTACGGAACTGCGAGCCGGGGCCAGCCCACTCTGGATAATCAGCAACACATCGCTTTCATCGGCTTTCGCTGGCGGTTTATCGAGATTGCGCAGGGCCTTTTGCAACAAGGGCATGTCCGGCCGCAATTCGATCGCCTGACGATAACCGGCCGCTGCCAGGGCGCGCTCGCCGAGGGCTTCGTAAGTGAAGCCGGCCAGATAGTGGCTGAACGCACTCTGGTAGCCGTTTTTCAGTTCCACGACCTGCGGCGCCTCGAGCAGGCCGACCGGATAACCCTCCAGGTCCTTGTAATGCAGGGTTTTGCCTTGGGCTTTTGCCTGTTCCTCGGCCGCTTCGTATTGCTTTTCCCGCTGGCGGGCGATCAATGCTTCGCGTTCGTGGGTTTTCCTGATGTCTGCGCGGGCGCCGGCAAAGTCATTGACGGATAGCTGGTTCAAGGCCATTTGCGTAGTCAACATGACCTTTTCGTAATCGTAGCCTTCATAGCGGCGCAGCTTGTCGTTGACCAGCATCGTGCCCATTTCGTCACCGAAGCGCGCGAGCAATTTCATTGCGCCGGACGGGTTGGCCTCCTCGCGCTGGAAGATCATCCGGTCGGCATTGCGCCAGGCGTCCTGGCTGTCGGGCAGGACACTGCCAGCGCTGAGGATCGCGCCTTTTTCCAGGTAATACAGCAGATCCTTGTCTTCCCACGGGTTGTGCAATTCCACCAGTGCCAGAGCGCCGTCAAGATTGCCCCGGGTCATTTGCTCGGTGGTCTGCTGCATTTCAAGATCGTAGTGGCGATAGGCGGCACAACCGCTCAACTGAACAGCCACGCAGAGCAGCAAAACGAACGGAAGACTGCGCATTGACCTTGATTCCTTGCACGCAATGGCTCTGGGGCGGGCAGTATAAAGTGGATGATGGCAAATGGCTGCGATCTTCATCGGGCGTGTCGAGGCAATCGGCAGCGGGCGGTGCGGCCATACTCATCGACAAACGCTGCTGCCGTCTGCCGGGTATTTCCTGCCAATCAAAGCGAAACGCCGACAAAGCTTGAGAGAAATGTCTTCGAAGTGAACAATATGTAACTTCGCATTTCCATTTGAGATTCGTTCATGACTGCCTCGTCCCGATTGCTGGCCTGGCTGCTGTTCCCGATATTGTCTCTGAGCAGCCTGCCGCTGCTGGCCGATACCGTGGAAGGCGCGCCGCAAGCGTTGCACCTGCTCGACTACATCAGTGCCGATTACCCGCCGACGGTCGCGGCAGGCAAAGTCATCGACGACGGCGAATACCGCGAACAACTGGAATTCACCCAGGTTCTGCAAGGCTTGATCACTGCGTTGCCAGCCAAACCGGAAAAAGCCGCGCTGGAGCAGGGCGTCAAGTCGTTGCATGCCGCCATCAGTGCGAAGCAGGACGGCGCCGATGTTGCCCGTCAGGCCCGGCAGTTGGGCGCGAAACTGGCCGTGGCGTATGAAGTCAGCCAAGCGCCGATCATCACCCCGGACCCGGCACGCGGTGCGCCGTTGTATGCGCAAAACTGCTCGGTGTGCCACGGCGAGACAGGCGCTGGCGACGGCCCGGCCGGCGTTGGTCTGACGCCCGCGCCGGCCAACCTGCGTGACGCCGCGCGCATGGACCATCTGAGCCTGTACGCGATCTACAGCACCCTCGGCCAAGGCGTCGAAGGCACAGACATGCCGGCGTTTGCCGATCAGCTCGATGATCGCCAGCGCTGGGATCTGGCCACCTACATCGCCGGCTTCAGTGCCGATGCGGCGGCCGCCAAGTCCGGCAAGGTCTACAACATCGCCGACCTGGCTCGGCAGACGCCGGCCGAAGTGCAGGCTGCCGAAGGCGCAGAGGTCGCGGCAACTTTCCGCGCCCAGCGTGCGCAACCGCCGCAGGTCAAGCGCGGCCCGGCGCAGTTGCTCGACTACACCGCCGCCACGCTGGACAAGAGCCTCGCGGCCTACCGCGCCGGTGAGCACGATCAGGCCTATGACCTGTCTGTCGCGGCCTATCTGGAAGGCTTCGAGCTGGTCGAGAGCTCGCTGGATAACGTCGATGCCAACGTGCGCAAGGACACCGAAAAATCGCTGATGGCGTACCGGCAGTCGCTGCAGGACGGTCTGCCTGTCGAGCAGGCCGAGCAGCGTCTGGACGCGGCCAGGGCCAAACTGAAGGACTCCGCCGGCCTGCTGGGCAGCGATGGTCTGAGCTGGTCGCTGAGCTACATCTCCGGTCTGCTGATTCTGCTGCGCGAAGGCCTGGAAGCGATTCTGGTGCTGGCGGCGATCCTCGCCTTCCTGCGCAACACCGGCCAGCAATCGGCCGTTCGCAGTGTCAACGTTGGCTGGGGCTTGGCGTTGCTGGCGGGCTTGGGTACCTGGGCGCTGGCGGCGTATGTGATCGATGTCAGCGGTTCGCAGCGTGAGTTGCTCGAAGGCGCCACGGCGCTGTTTGCCAGCGTCATGGTGCTGTGGCTTGGCGTGTGGATGCATGACCGCCGTCACGCGGCGGCCTGGCAGGATTACATCAAAAGCAGTCTGGTCGGCGGCGGTGGACGTTTCGGTTTTGCGATCCTGGCGTTCTTCTCGGTCTATCGCGAGTTGTTTGAAGTGATCCTGTTCTACGAAACCCTGTGGCTGCAGGCCGGGCCGGCCGGGCACAACGCCGTGCTGGCCGGTGGTGCGACGGCGCTGGTGCTGCTGGTTGGCCTGGCGTGGGTGATTCTGCGCGGCTCGGCGAAACTGCCGCTGACGCTATTCTTCAGCATCAACGCCGCGCTGTTGTGCGCGTTGTCGGTGGTGTTTGCCGGGCACGGCGTCAAGGCCTTGCAGGAAGCCGGGATCTTCGGCACGCGGCCGGTGGCGTTCTTTGAATTCGACTGGCTGGGGATTCATGCCGATGCCTATTCGCTGACCGCGCAGGCAGTAGCGATTGTGGCGATCGTTGTGTTGTATGGGCGCAGTTGGGTGGCGGAGAAGCGCCGGGTTTCGGCTGCCTGATTGAGCGATCCCAAAAGATCGCAGCCTTCGGCAGCTCCAACAGGGTCGTGCATGTCGCAATGTCACCCCGCGACGCGCACTCTGTCGGAGCTGCCGCAGGCTGCGATCTTTTGCTTTTAGAGGTAAAGAACATGCGTGTATGGATCGATGCCGACGCCTGCCCGCGGGCGGCGAAGGATCTGGTGGTGAAGTTCGCGCTCAAGCGCCAGTTCGAAGTGGTGCTGGTTGCCGGGCAGCCGCAGACCAAGCCGGGGCTGGCCATCGTCAAACTGATTGTGGTGCCGAGCGGGCCGGATGCTGCGGATGACTATTTGGTCGAGCACGCCGTGCCGGGCGAGCTGGTGATCTGCAGCGATATTCCGCTGGCTGATCGGCTGGTCAAGAAGGGCGTGGCGGCGCTGGATCCGCGTGGCAAGGAGTTCGATGCGCAGAACATGGGCGAACGTCTGGCGGTGCGTAATCTGTTCACCGATCTCCGGGAGCAGGGCCAGATGAGCGGCGGGCCGGCGCCGTTTGGCGAGCGCGAGAAACAGGCGTTTGCCAATGCGTTGGACCGGATTCTGACCCGGCTCATCCGCAAGCCCTGAGTCTTGCACAATGATGATCGTTCCCACGCTCTGCGTGGGAATGCAGCCTTGGACGCTCGGCGTCCGCTGCTATTGGTCGTACATCTGTGGTGAGGCCGGAACGCGGAGCGTCCCTGAATGCATTCCCACGCGGAGCGTGGGAACGATCAGGTGAAAGAAGGGGGATCAAGCGTCGTTTTCGTGGGTCAGTTCGAGCACGCGGTCGACCAGTTTGTTGATGCCCGAAGCCGCTTCACTGATGGTCTGCGCCAGCATGTAGGCCGGGGTGGTGACCAGTTTGCGCGCCTTGTCTTCGACGATCTCGGTCACGGCGCACTCTTCGTGGGTCGCGCCCATTTTGCTCATCGCCGCGGCGGTATCGGCATCGTTACCGATGGTGCAAGTCACTCCGGGGCCGTAGATTTTCGCTGCCAGCGCCGGGGAGATGCAGATCAGCCCGACCGGTTTGCCCGCTTCGGCAAATGCCTCGGCCAGGGCCAGCACTTCCGGTTGCACGGTGCAGCCGGCGCCTTCGATGGCGAAGTTCGACAGGTTCTTCGCCGCGCCAAATCCGCCGGGCACGATCAGTGCGTCGAAGTCTTCGACGTCGGCGTCGCGGATATCCTTGACGTTGCCCCGGGCAATCCGCGCCGATTCCACCAGCACGTTGCGCGATTCCGGCATTTCTTCGCCGGTCAGGTGGTTGATCACATGCAATTGCGCAATGTTCGGCGCAAAGCACTGCACCTGCGCGCCGCGCTGGTCGAGGCGCAGCAGGGTGATGACACTTTCCTGGATTTCGGCGCCGTCGTACACGCCGCTGCCGGACAGGATCACTGCAACTTTTTTGCTCATGGGCTTCTCTCCAGATTCATGGCGCTCAATGTCCCTTAAATCGTCGCGCGTGGCCATAGGGGCATGGGCGACGCGCGCGGGGGCAGAGCGCTCTCTCAATGGATCGCAACGGCGACGGGGTGTTCATTATTTGCCTGGACTGCGCCTGGCAGCTGCCAGCGAACGGTTTATTCGGCTGGCGTTTTTGGCTCGGCAGGATTGTTCGTTTCGGCCAGCGGCAACTGCTCGGCCGCAGCGGCTTTGGCGAGCTGCTCGTCCTGATGGATTTTCTTCGCCAGTTGCGCATTCTTGAAGCGGCGCCGCAGCCACAGGCCCAGCCCGAGGATCAGCAAGGCGCCGAGCACCCACAGCTCGTACTTCTTGATGCTGCCGAGCATGCCTTCCAGCACTGCACCGAAGTGATAAGCCGCCGCAGCCAGGGCGGTGGCCCAGATCGCCGCGCCGATGCCGTTGAGCAGCAGGTAGCGTCCCGGCGGATAACCGGACAAACCGATTGCCACCGGCATCACCGTGCGCAGGCCGTAGACGAAGCGGAAGCTCAGGACCCAGATGTCCGGATGCTTGCGGATGTGCTCCAGCGCGCGGTCGCCCATCAGCTGCCAGCGCGGTTTGCGCGCGAGCAATTTGCGCCCGTGCTTGCGCCCCAGGAAGTACCACAGCTGATCGCCGGCATAGCTGCCGAAGAACGCCACGACCACCACCAGGTTGATGTCCATGTATCCACGGAACGCGAGGAAGCCTGCGAGCACCAGGATGGTTTCGCCTTCGAAGAACGTGCCGAGGAACAAGGCAAAGTAGCCAAAGTCGTGCAGAAATTGTTGGAGCATTGTCTGGGTGCTGGCGAAATGAACGCGCAGCCTAACCCTTCAGGCACATTCGTGAAAGTATCGAAATGTGTCTCGACGTGAACAATTCCTACACTGAGAATGGAATGCGGCTACCTGTCACAGGTCTCACACAACTGTCATCCGTTCGTCATAATGGCCGTCTATAACTGTCACGCTCGCCCGTTTGCGCGGGCTCAGGAGTCTGCCGTGAGCTTTACCCCCGCCAATCGTCTGTTCCCTGCCACCCGTTTGCGCCGCAATCGCCGTGATGATTTTTCCCGGCGATTGGTGCGTGAAAACGTGCTGACCGTCGATGATCTGATCTTGCCGGTGTTTGTACTCGACGGTGAAAACCGCCGCGAAGCCGTGGCCTCGATGCCGGGCGTCGAGCGACTGACGATTGATCTGCTGCTTGAAGAAGCCGCCAAGTGGGTCGAGCTGGGCATTCCAGCGCTGGCACTGTTCCCGGTCACGCCGCCTGACCTGAAATCCCTTGATGCCGCCGAAGCCTGGAATCCGCAAGGCATCGCCCAGCGCGCCACGCGCGCCCTGCGTGAGCGTTTTCCGGAACTTGGCGTAATCACCGATGTGGCGCTGGACCCATTCACCACCCACGGTCAGGACGGCATTCTCGACGAAGACGGTTACGTGCAGAACGACATCACCGTCGATGCGCTGGTACGTCAGGCGCTGTCCCACGCTGAAGCGGGCGCGCAGGTCGTCGCGCCATCGGACATGATGGATGGCCGCATCCAGGCGATTCGTGAAGCGCTGGAAATCGCCGGTCACGTCAACGTGCGCATCATGGCCTACTCGGCCAAGTACGCCAGCGCCTATTACGGGCCGTTTCGCGATGCGGTGGGTTCGGCGTCGAACCTCGGCAAGGCGAACAAGGCTTCTTATCAGATGGACCCCGCCAACAGCGACGAAGCGCTGCACGAAGTCGGTGCGGACTTGTCCGAAGGCGCGGACATGGTCATGGTCAAGCCGGGCATGCCCTACCTGGACATTCTTTTTCGGGTCAAAGATGCCTTCAAGGTGCCGACCTTCGTCTATCAGGTCAGTGGCGAATACGCCATGCACATGGCCGCTATACAGAATGGCTGGTTGAGCGAAGCGGTGATCCTTGAGTCACTGACCGCCTTTAAACGTGCCGGTGCAGATGGCATCCTGACTTACTTTGCCGTTCGTGCCGCTCAATTGTTACGAGAGCAGAAATAGCCCTCCCAGGAACATTCCATGAATACCGAAGGACTCACTGAAGTTGCCGTAAAAGAAGCTCAGCCGGTGGTCGAGCAAATCACCGAAACGCCGCCGGAACTGGAGCCCGCGCCACCCGCGCCGGTTGCCGAAACCGCCGCGGCGGTGCCGGCGATCGCTATTCCCGGCCTGGATGACAGCAGCCTGTACATCCACCGCGAGCTTTCGCAATTGCAGTTCAACATCCGCGTGCTGGAACAGGCGCTGGACGAGTCCTACCCGTTGCTGGAGCGGCTGAAGTTTCTGTTGATCTTCTCCAGCAACCTCGACGAATTCTTCGAGATCCGCGTCGCCGGGCTGAAAAAGCAGATCACCTTCGCCCGCGAACAGGCCGGCGCCGATGGCCTGCAGCCGCATCAGGCGCTGGCGCGGATCAGCGAGCTGGTTCACGGTCACGTCGACCGCCAGTACGCGATCCTCAACGACATCCTGCTGCCGGAGCTGGAAAAGCATCAGGTGCGCTTCATCCGTCGGCGTAACTGGACGACCAAGCTCAAGACCTGGGTCCGCCGTTATTTCCGCGACGAAATCGCGCCGATCATCACCCCGATCGGCCTCGACCCGACACACCCGTTCCCGCTGCTGGTGAACAAGAGCCTGAACTTCATCGTCGAACTCGAAGGCATCGATGCCTTCGGGCGCGACTCGGGTCTGGCGATCATTCCGGCGCCGCGTCTGCTGCCACGGATCATCAAGGTGCCGGAAGAAGTCGGCGGCGCCGGCGACAACTACGTGTTCCTGTCGTCGATGATCCACGCCCACGCCGATGACCTGTTCCAAGGCATGAAGGTAAAAGGCTGCTACCAGTTCCGGCTGACCCGAAACGCCGACCTGGCGCTCGACTCCGAAGACGTCGAAGACCTGGCCCGCGCGCTGCGCGGCGAGTTGTTCTCGCGGCGTTACGGCGACGCTGTGCGTCTGGAAGTCGCCGACACTTGCCCGAAACATCTCTCTGACTACCTGCTCAAGCAGTTCAACCTGAGCGAGACCGAGCTGTATCAGGTCAACGGTCCGGTCAACCTGACGCGGCTGTTCAGCATCACCGGTCTGGACAGCCACCCGGAACTGCAATACACGCCGTTCACCCCGCAGATTCCGAAACTGCTGCAGAACAGCGAAAACATTTTCAGCGTGGTCAGCAAGCAGGACATCCTCTTGCTGCACCCCTTCGAGTCGTTCACCCCGGTGGTCGACCTGCTGCGTCAGGCCGCGAAAGACCCGCATGTGTTGGCCGTACGGCAAACGCTTTATCGCTCCGGCGCCAACTCCGAGATCGTCGATGCGCTGGTGGATGCCGCGCGTAACGGCAAGGAAGTCACTGCGGTGATCGAGCTGCGTGCGCGCTTTGACGAAGAGTCCAACCTGCAACTGGCCAGCCGTCTGCAAGCGGCCGGTGCGGTGGTGATCTACGGCGTGGTCGGCTTCAAGACCCACGCCAAGATGATGCTGATCCTGCGCCGTGAGGCTGGCGAGATCGTCCGTTATGCGCATCTCGGCACCGGCAACTACCACGCCGGTAACGCCAAGCTTTACACCGACTACAGCCTGCTGACCTCCGATGACGCTTTGTGCGAAGACGTTGGCAAACTGTTCAGCCAGTTGATCGGCATGGGCAAGACGCTGCGCATGAAAAAGCTGCTGCATGCGCCGTTCACCCTGAAGAAGGGCATGCTCGACATGATTGCCCGCGAGACGCAGTTCGCCCTCGAAGGCAAACCGGCGCACATCATCGCCAAGTTCAACTCGCTGACTGATCCGAAAATCATCCGGGCGTTGTACAAGGCCAGCCAGTCCGGGGTACGCATCGATTTGGTGGTGCGCGGCATGTGCTGCCTGCGTCCGGGCATCGCCGGGGTCTCGCACAACATTCATGTGCGCTCGATCATTGGCCGCTTCCTTGAGCACACGCGGGTGTTCTACTTCCTCAATGGCGGCGACGAGCAGATGTTCCTCTCCAGCGCCGACTGGATGGAGCGCAACCTCGACAAGCGTGTCGAGACTTGCTTCCCGGTGGAAGGCAAGAAGCTGCTGACCCGCGTCAAGAAGGAGCTGGAGCTGTACCTGACCGACAACACCCACAGCTGGAGCCTGCAGTCGGACGGCCGCTACATCCGCAACACGCCAACGGGTAACCAGAACCCGCGCAGTGCGCAGGCGACGTTGCTGGAGCGGTTGGGCAGCCCGATTTTGCCGGTGAGCAGCTGACCGTCAGCCCAATAAAAAAGGCGATCCCTCGGGATCGCCTTTTTTGTACCTGAGACATCAACCTGTAGGAGCTGTCGAGTGCAACGAGGCTGCGATTTTTTGATCTTGATCTTGAGGATCAAAAGATCGCAGCCTTCGGCAGCTCCCACAGACGCGTTCAGTGCACCGTGAGAACGATCCCCACCCGCGTCAGCCAATCCGCTTCGAGGCCGAAATCCGCCTGAGTCAGCTGATTTTCATCCAGCCAGTTCTCCGGAAATTCCACATCGAGATGGTCGCCATTGGCATGCAGCACCACCTGTGGCATTGCCTGGGTTCCGCGAATGTGATGGAACAGAATCGCAAACCGCAGCAGCACGCACAGGCGAATCAACTTGATGCCGTCGTCGCCGAACTCGGCGAACTTGTCTTTGGGAATGTTGCGACGGTGGCCGCGCACCAGGAGCGCGAGCATCTGCTGGTCTTCGCGGGAGAAGCCGGCCAGGTCTGAGTGCTCGATCAGGTAGGCACCGTGCTTGTGGTAGTGATAGTGAGCGATGTCGAGGCCGACTTCGTGCACTTTCGCCGCCCAACCGAGCAGTTCGCGCCAGATGCCGTCATCCAGTTCCCAGTCCACGGCAACCTGATCGAACGCGTGCAGGGCTTTGCGCTCGACGCGTGCCGCCTGTTCCAGATCGACGTGATAGCGCTCCATCAGCGAGGTCAGGGTGCGTTCGCGCACGTCTTCGTGATGATGGCGGCCGAGCAGGTCGTAGAGCACCCCTTCGCGCAGCGCGCCTTCGCAGTGATCCATGCGTTGCAGTTCCAGGGCATCGAAGATCGCTTCGAGAATCGCCAGGCCTGCCGGGAAAATTGCCCGGCGATCAGGCTTGATGCCTTCGAAATCGATCTTGTCGGCGTCGCCGAGTTTGAACAGCTTGCGCTTGAGCCATGCCAGGCCTTCGGCGTTGACTTCCCCGCTGCCGTGGCCGCCGGCCTTCAGTGCCAGGCCTATGGCGCGGATGGTGCCGGAGGAGCCGATGGCTTCATCCCAGGTCAGGCGATGCAGGGCGTGTTCGATGCTCATGATTTCCAGGCGCGCCGCCGTATAAGCCTGGGCGTAGCGGGCCGGGGTGATCTTGCCGTCCTTGAAGTAGCGCTGGGTGAAACTCACGCAGCCCATTTGCAGGCTTTCGCGCAGCAACGGCTCGAAACGCTGGCCGATGATGAATTCGGTGCTGCCGCCGCCAATGTCGGCGACCAAACGTTTGCCTGGGGTGTCGGCGAGCGTGTGCGACACGCCGAGATAGATCAGGCGCGCTTCTTCACGGCCGGAGATGACTTCTACCGTATGCCCGAGAATTTCCTCGGCACGGCGGATGAATTCGCCACGGTTGCGCGCTTCACGCAAGGCGTTGGTGCCGACGATGCGCACGGCGCCGAGCGGCATACCGTTGATCAGTTGGGCAAAGCGCTTGAGGCAATCGAGGCCGCGCTGCATCGATTCTTCGTTGAGCTGGCGCGCATCGTCGATGCCGGCGGCCAGTTGCACCTTTTCGCCGAGGCGCTCGAGGATGCGGATTTCGCCGTTCTGGGCCTTGGCCACGACCATGTGAAAGCTGTTGGAGCCCAGGTCGATTGCGGCGATCAGGGACAGATTCTTGGCTTGGGATTGCGGCATGGTCAGGGGGTCTCGGTCGATAACCCCGACATCGTGCCACGATCAAACGCTGGCGCCAACGCGCATGGTTCAAACCGTTGATTCAGCGCAGAAAGTCTTGAGGCCGCAGCCTGATCGTTCCCACGCTCTGCGTGGGAATGCCTCACCGGACGCTCTGCGTCCGCTTTTGGAACGCGGAGCGTCCCGGGCTGCATTCCCACGCGGAGCGTGGGAACGATCAGGATGGGGCAGATTCAGGCAGTCGCTTCCACGGTGCCAATAAAATTCGCCAGCTCCGCCGTCTGCGGGTTGGCGAACAACACCTTCGGATCGCCCACTTCATGCACTTTGCCGTGGTGCATGAACACCAGCTTGTCACCGACCTCGCGGGCAAAGCGCATTTCGTGGGTGACCATGATCAGCGTCATGCCTTCCCTGGCCAATTGCCGCACCACGCTGAGCACTTCATTGACCAGCTCAGGGTCGAGTGCCGAAGTGATTTCATCGCACAGCAACACCTTCGGCGACATCGCCAAGGCCCGCGCAATCGCCACGCGCTGCTGCTGGCCGCCGGACAGCCGATCCGGAAAGGCATCGAATTTCTCGCCCAGACCGACCCGCTCCAACATCTGGCGCGCCAGTTCGGCTGCCTTGGCCTTGGGTACTTTCTGCACCACTTGCGGCGCGAGCATGACGTTTTCGCCGACGGTCAGGTGCGGGAACAAATTGAACTGTTGAAAGACCATGCCGACCTTCTGCCGCAGGCTGCGCAGATCGGCGCGGGCGGCGTCGAGGTATTCGCCGTCGACTTCGATCACCCCGTCGTTGATCGACTCCAGCCCATTGAGCGTGCGCAACAGGGTCGATTTGCCCGAGCCACTGCGGCCGATGATCGCCACGACCTGGCCTTCCTCCACGCTGAGGTCGATGCCTTTGAGCACGTGGTGATCGCCGTAGTATTTATGCAGGGCGGAAATTCTAAGCAGAGGCATGCAGTCTCCTTTCCAGGTAGCGCGCACTGAGGGACAAGGGGTAGCAGAGCAGGAAGTAGCCGAGGGCGACGAGGCCGTAGACCATGAACGGTTCGAACGTGGCATTGGCGAGCATGCCGCCGGTCTTGGTCAGTTCGGTGAAGCCGATGATCGACGTCACCGCTGTGCCTTTGACCACTTGCACCGAAAAGCCCACGGTGGGCGCCACAGCGATGCGCAGCGCTTGCGGCAGAATCACGTAGCGCAATTGCTCGAGCGGATTGAGCGCCAGGCTCGACGAGGCTTCCCACTGGCCATGGGGAATCGCCTCGACGCAACCGCGCCAGATCTCCGCCAGATAGGCGCTGGTGAACAAGGTCAGAGCGATCGCAGCAGCCATCCACGGCGAAATCTCGATCCCGGCCAGCGCCACACCGAAGAACACCAGAAACAGTTGCATCAACAGTGGCGTGCCCTGAAACAGCTCGATCCAGGTGCGGGCGATGCTGCTTGGCAACGTGTTCTTCGAGATGCGCATCACCAGAATCAACAGGCCGACGAGGCCGCCGCCAATGAACGCCACCAGCGACAACGCCAGCGTCCATTGCAGGCCGGTGAGCAGGTTGCGCAGGATGTCCCAGAAAGTGAAATCGCTCATTGGCTGCTCCTCGCAATGAAGCGGCGGCCGACCCAGTTGAGCAACTGGCGGATCAGTAGTGCCATGCACAAATAGATCAAGGTGGTCAGCGCATAGGTTTCAAAGGCGCGGAAGTTGCGCGATTGAATGAAGTTGGCGGCGAAGCTCAATTCTTCCGTGGCGATTTGCGAACACACCGCCGAACCGAGCATGACGATGATGATCTGGCTGCTCAGCGCCGGCCAGACCTTGCCCAGCGCCGGCAGCAGCACGACATGGCGGAACGCTTCGAAGCGCGTCATCGCCAGTGCCGCAGCCGCTTCCAGCTGCCCGCGCGGGATCGCCTGGATGCCGGCGCGGATGATTTCGGTCGAATAGGCGCCAAGGTTGATCACCATCGCCAGCACCGCCGCCTGCCACTCGGAGACCTGCACGCCGAGCGATGGCAGGCCAAAGAAGATGAAGAACAGTTGCACCAGAAACGGCGTGTTGCGGATCAACTCGACGTAGACACCGAAGATTGCCGAGAACGGGCGGATCTGCCACGCCCGCACCAGCGCGCCGACAATCCCGAGGCCGACCCCGAGCAACGCGCCGATGGCCGTCAGCTCAAGGGTGAACAGCGCGCCGCGCAGCAGCAGGTCGGTGTTTTCCACCACCGGCAGGAAATCGAACTGATAAGCCATGAAGGTCTCCCGCGCAGTCGATCAGAGATCGGCCGGCAGCGGCTCTTTCAGCCAGGTCTGCGAGTTCTTTTCCAGCGCGCCGTCAGCCTTGGCGGTGTTGAGAATGTCGTTGACCTTGGCCAGCAAGGCCGCCTCGTTCTTGTTCACACCGACGTAGACCGGCGAATCCTTGAGCTTCACTTTCAGCGCCGGTACGCGCTTGGGGTTCTTCTCGCTGATGGCGACCATCACCACGTTGCCGCTGGCGATCAGGTCGACTTGCCCTGCGAGGTAGGCGGCGATAGTCGAGTTGTTGTCCTCGAAGCGCTTGATAGTCACGCCTTCGGGGGCGACTTTGCTCAGTTCGATGTCTTCGATGGCGCCACGGGTGACGCTGATGGTCTTGCCCTTGAGGTCGTCGAGGCTGGTGATCGCAGCGTCTGGCGGACCGAACACGGCGAGGTAGAACGGCGCATAGGCGCGGGAGAAGTCGATGACCTTCTCGCGCTCGGGGTTTTTGCCGAGGCTGGAAATCACCAGATCAACCTTGCCGGTGGTCAGGAACGGGATACGGTTGGTGCTGTTGACCGGGGTCAGTTCGAGCTTGACCTTGAGTTGGTCGGCGAGCAGTTTCGCCGTGTCGATATCCAGACCGCGCGGTTTCATGTCCGGGCCGACCGAGCCGAACGGCGGGAAGTCCTGGGGCACAGCAACTTTCAGCGTGCCGCGTTTGACCACGTCGTCCAGACCGTCGGCGTGAGCGGGGGCCTGGCACAGCAGCAGGCCGGCAAACAGGGAAGCGAGGAGGGCGCTGTAACGCTGGGTCATGGACAATCTCCGGATCGGCGGGAAGTGGTTGCTGCGATCGGACAGAGCATGGGCCGTGCCAACAGGCGGATTTCGCCCCGGCAGGCCGCAGTAGCAGCGGCTTCGTTCGGTCTTACTGGTCTGAACAGTCAGCTCGGTTTGCGCACTGCGATGGCGCATCGGCTGCGCGCGCCGAACCCCGCTGGGGCACGACTTGCCGGACTCGGCGAATAGCTTTACAACTAGCCGCACCTTGGCCCTGACGCGTCCGCAAACCATGAATTCGATCTCTCGCGCCGTACCCGAAGTGGCGCTGCAAGCGATCCGCAAACTGATCACCGAACAGGGCTTCGGCGCCGGCGATGCCTTGCCCTCGCAACGGGATCTGGCCCTGCAACTGGGCGTCAGCCGCGCGTCGTTGCGTGAAGCGCTGTCCTCGCTGAGTGCGCTGGGCGTGGTCAGTATCCAGCCGGGCAAAGGGGTCTTCGTGCAGGCGCCAGTGGAACTGACGAATGGCGAAAGCGCACCGGGCTGGGCGTTTGCGGCGCAGGCCTCGCCGCTGGATATCTTTCAGTTGCGCTATGCACTGGAAGGATTTGCGGCGGGGCTGGCGGCGGTGACGCTGAGCACGTTTGATCTGGATGCGCTGGAAGACAACGTCGCGGCGATGCGTGAGCAATTACGCGCCGGCGATTTCGAAGCGGCGGCGACACTCGACTTCGAATTTCACCGGCGCATCCTGCTGGCCAGCGGCAATCAGGCGATGCTGAGCATTCTCACCGCCAGCGCCGAGATCTTCCTCGAGAGTCAGAAACTGCCGTTCATCCGCGCCGAGCGCGCCATGGAAACCTGGCAGGAACACCGCAAGATCCTCCGCGCCCTGGCGCGCCGCGCGTCGGGGGCGGCGCAGAAAGCCATGCAAGAACACGTGCGCAACGCTGCCCTGCGCACCGGAATCGCCTTCATCGCTCCCGCCGCCGGCTGACTTGAATCATACCCAAACTCATCAGTCACCATAGCAACACTCAATCAACTGCGGCTTCCTGAACACGGGAAGGGCGGCTATGATGGGCCACGTTTTTTTGCTTACAACCTGGAGAATTCCATTTGCAGCGGAGTGGTAAAAACAGTTAGGCGAGGGTGGGTACTAACCCTACTTAAGAAAGGCCGAGGCCGAGGGCATGTCGAAGTCGGGG
>NZ_JBITTW010000011.1:69376-70000 GCF_044542195.1 Pseudomonas sp. NPDC079367 | reverse complement strand
AGCACCGATCTGAGCACACACCTCAGCGACGCGAGCTACGACGCCGACGACCGCCAGGCCGAAGGCGCTGGCCTGGTCGACTACTGGGCTGAATGGTGCGGCCCTTGCAAAATGATCGCACCGGTTCTGGACGAGATTGCCGAAACTTACAAAGGCAAGCTGACCGTCGCCAAACTGAACATCGACGAAAACCAGGAAACCCCGGCCAAGCACGGCGTGCGTGGTATCCCGACGCTGATGCTGTTCAAGAACGGCAACGTTGAAGCGACCAAGGTCGGCGCACTGTCGAAGTCGCAACTGGCGGCTTTCCTCGACGCCAACATCTGAGCGTCGCAGTAAAACGCTGAAAAAAGGCCCCGCAAATCGCGGGGCTTTTTGCGTATTCAGGGCTAGACGCTCCGAAACTCAGGTGGTACATTCGGCCCCGCACTGGTTTCTCCAATGCCCCCTGCTAGCCGTCGCCGACGCACTCCTTTTCGAATTAGTTCGCGATCCTGTCGCCTTCTCCGCGGCGCGGCCTCATTAAGCCAAAAGCTTAATTTCCCCCCTCCATAAATGATTACGTCATTCCTATATGAATCTGACTGAACTCAAGCAAAAGCCGATTACCGAACTGCTCGAATT
>NZ_JBITTW010000011.1:27369-69366 GCF_044542195.1 Pseudomonas sp. NPDC079367 | reverse complement strand
GCATAGAAAATATGGCCCGTTCGCGCTAGCAGGACGTGATTTTCTCCCTGCTGAAAAAGCACGCGAAGAGCGGCGAGGAAATCTCCGGTGATGGCGTGCTGGAGATTCTCCAGGACGGCTTCGGCTTCCTGCGCTCCGCAGACGCTTCCTACCTGGCCGGCCCGGACGATATCTACGTCTCGCCGAGCCAGATCCGCCGCTTCAACTTGCGCACCGGTGACACCATCGTTGGCAAGATCCGCCCTCCGAAGGAAGGCGAGCGGTATTTCGCCCTGCTCAAGGTCGACACGATCAACTTCGATCGTCCCGAGAACGCGAAAAACAAGATTCTCTTCGAGAACCTGACCCCGCTGTTCCCGACCGTGCGCATGAAGATGGAAGCCGGTAACGGTTCCACCGAAGACCTCACCGGTCGCGTGATCGACCTGTGTGCACCGATCGGCAAAGGCCAGCGTGGTCTGATCGTCGCACCGCCGAAAGCCGGTAAAACGATCATGCTGCAGAACATCGCAGCGAACATCGCGCGTAACAATCCTGAAGTTCACCTGATCGTGCTGTTGATCGACGAGCGTCCGGAAGAAGTGACCGAAATGCAGCGCACCGTGCGCGGCGAAGTGGTTGCCTCGACCTTCGATGAGCCGCCGACCCGTCACGTGCAGGTCGCTGAAATGGTGATCGAGAAGGCCAAGCGCCTGGTCGAACACAAGAAAGACGTGGTGATCCTGCTGGACTCCATTACCCGTCTGGCCCGTGCCTACAACACCGTGATCCCGAGCTCCGGCAAGGTATTGACCGGTGGTGTCGATGCCCACGCCCTCGAGAAGCCGAAGCGTTTCTTCGGCGCCGCGCGTAACATCGAAGAAGGCGGCTCGCTGACCATTATCGCCACCGCGCTGGTAGAAACCGGCTCGAAGATGGACGAAGTGATCTACGAAGAGTTCAAGGGTACCGGCAACATGGAACTGCCGCTGGATCGCAAGATCGCCGAGAAGCGTGTGTTCCCGGCCATCAACATCAACCGCTCCGGCACCCGCCGCGAAGAGTTGCTGACCGCCGACGACGAACTGCAGCGCATGTGGATTCTGCGCAAGCTGCTGCACCCGATGGACGAAGTTGCCGCCATCGAGTTCCTGGTCGACAAGTTGAAAACGACCAAAACCAACGACGAGTTCTTCTTGTCGATGAAGCGCAAGTAATACGCTGGCGTTTCAATAAAGGACGCTCCCGCAAGGGGGCGTTTTTTTTGCCCCGAAGAATCTCGCACCCAGCGGATATATCGGCTGATGCGCTGATTCTGCGGTGTCGGCTGCGCACTCCGGAGTCCGCAGCCTGCTCCTTCGCAGTAGCGCGCTAGCCATAATCGAGCGATGACGGGCTGCTGTTTGCCCGTCAGAGCAGGTAGGATGTACGCCTATTTTGAGGGTGCCATCGTCAATGAAATTCAAGGATCTTCGGGATTTCGTGCAGCAGCTTGAGCAGCGCGGAGAGTTGAAACGCATCCAGATTCCCGTCTCGCCGGTGCTGGAGATGACTGAGGTGTGCGATCGCACGCTACGGGCCAAAGGCCCGGCGCTGCTGTTCGAAAAACCCACCGGCTACGACATTCCGGTGCTCGGCAACCTGTTCGGCACACCCGAGCGCGTGGCCATGGGCATGGGCGCCGAGTCGGTCAGCGAACTGCGCGAAATCGGCAAGCTACTGGCGTTCCTCAAGGAGCCGGAGCCGCCGAAGGGTTTGAAGGATGCGTGGTCGAAGCTGCCGATCTTCCGCAAGATCATTTCGATGGCGCCGAAAGTGGTCAAAGATGCGGTGTGCCAGGAAGTAGTCATCGAAGGCGATGATGTCGATCTGGCAATGCTGCCGGTACAGACCTGCTGGCCCGGCGACGTCGGCCCGCTGATCACCTGGGGCCTGACGGTCACCAAAGGCCCGAACAAGGAGCGCCAGAACCTCGGCATCTACCGTCAGCAGGTGATCGGCCGCAACAAGGTGATCATGCGCTGGCTCAGCCACCGTGGCGGTGCCCTCGATTTTCGCGAGTGGTGCGAGAAGCATCCGGGCCAGCCGTTCCCGGTGTCCGTGGCCCTTGGCGCCGATCCGGCAACGATTCTCGGCGCCGTGACGCCGGTACCGGACAGCCTCTCCGAATACGCTTTCGCAGGGCTCTTGCGCGGTAACCGCACCGAACTGGTCAAGTGCCGGGGCAACGACCTGCAAGTGCCGGCCACCGCCGAAATCATCCTTGAAGGCGTGATTCATCCGGGCGAAATGGCCGATGAAGGTCCGTACGGTGACCACACCGGTTATTACAACGAAGTCGACAGCTTCCCGGTGTTCACCGTCGAGCGCATCACCCACCGGATCAAGCCGATCTATCACAGCACTTACACCGGCCGTCCGCCGGATGAGCCAGCGATTCTGGGCGTGGCGCTGAACGAAGTGTTCGTGCCGATCCTGCAGAAGCAGTTTCCCGAGATCACCGACTTCTACCTGCCGCCGGAAGGCTGCTCGTACCGCATGGCCGTGGTGACGATGAAGAAGTCGTATCCGGGGCATGCCAAGCGCGTGATGCTCGGCGTCTGGTCGTTTTTGCGACAGTTCATGTACACCAAGTTCGTTATCGTCACCGACGACGATATCAATGCCCGCGACTGGAACGACGTGATCTGGGCCATCACCACGCGCATGGATCCCAAGCGCGACACGGTGATGATCGACAACACGCCGATCGACTATCTCGACTTCGCCTCGCCGATCTCCGGCCTGGGCTCGAAAATGGGCCTGGATGCCACCCACAAGTGGCCGGGCGAAACCACCCGCGAGTGGGGCCGCGTGATCGTCAAGGACGACGCCGTCACCCAGCGGATCGATGCCATCTGGAATCAGTTAGGAATAGATTGATGCGTGTAACCCTGCAGCCTTCCGGAGCGGTGCTCGAGATACAACCCGGTGAGCGGATTCTCGACGGCGCGCGGCGCCTGGGCTTTGATTGCCCGCAAAGCTGCCGCAACGGCAATTGCCACGTGTGTGCCGCGCTGCTGGTCGAGGGCCGTGTCGAGCAGGCCGGCAAAGTTCGCGACCACGGCGAGTTCTACACCTGCATCGCTGAACCGCTGGAAGACTGCGTGCTGCTGTGGGATGGCGTGCTCGCGCTGGGGGAGCTGCCGGTGCGCAGCCTGTCGTGTCAGGTCATCGAGTGTCGCGAGGTGGGCGGCGACACCTGGCGCGTGCGTCTGCGTGCACCGGCCGGCAAGCCGCCGCGCTATCACGCCGGGCAGTATTTGATGATCGAGCGCGAGAGCGGCGAGAAATCGGCGTTCTCCATGGCTTCGGCACCCCACGGCGGACGTGATCTGGAAATCCATGTGCTGGCGCGCGAAGCCAGTGCGCTGAGCCTGATCGAGCAGTTGCAACGCAACCCGATGGTGCGCGTCGAGCTGCCGTTCGGCGACACGCATCTGGCCGAATTGCCGGACGGCCCGTTGGTCTTGATCGCCGCTGGCACCGGTATGGGCCAGATCCACAGCCTCATCGAGCATTGCCGTGCCGAAGGCTTCAAGCATCCGGTGCATCTGTACTGGGGCGTGCGCCGTCCGGAAGATTTCTATCAAATCGAGCACTGGGACGAATGGCTGAAGTTGCCCAATCTGTTTCTGCACAAGGTCGTCAGCGATCAGTGCGGCTGGGAAGGGCGTTGCGGCATGTTGCATGAGGCGGTTTGCGAGGACTTCCCCGATCTGAAGCCGCTGCACGTCTATGCCAGCGGTTCGCCGGCGATGGTCTACGGCACGCTGGATGCGCTCGTCGAGGCGGGCATGGATGCGCACCAGATGCGTGCCGACGTGTTCGCCTACGCGCCGCGCTCCTGATACTTATAACTTGGTATATAGCCGATTGGTATTTATGCAATTGCATAAATACCGCTAGGTTATATATCAATCAGGCAATTAATCAGTGGCACTTAATTTGCCTTAAAACATATGTGCCTTATTGTTACAGCGGTGCGTTCTATTAAGTAATTCATCACCCGCGGGGAGCTGAACGCTATTCGCCATGAGCGCCATTGAAAACGCAATTCTGAACCTGGCTTACCCTCCACGGCTCGATCTTGGGCCGCAGCTGACGCACGAACAACTTCTCGCTTCCATGCAATCGACCATGGCGCGCCACAAGGGCGGGCCGGTGTGGCTGTTCGCCTATGGCTCGCTGATCTGGCGTCCGGAATGCACAGCAGTGGAGCGCATGCGCGGTCGCGTGCATGGTTATCATCGCGGCTTGTACCTGTGGTCTCACGAGCACCGTGGGACGCCGGAAATGCCCGGGCTCGTATTCGGTCTGGATCGTGGCGGGTCGTGCAGCGGTTTTGCCTACCGCTTGCCGGAAGACAATCTCGATACCGCGCTGTACGCCTTGTGGAAACGCGAGATGCCGTTCCCGTCGTATCGCCCGCACTGGCTCAATTGCCGGCTCGAGGATGGCACTCAGGTGCAGGCCTTGGGATTTGTTCTGGAGCGTCACCTGCCGAGCTATGCCGGCAACTTGCCGGATCATGTGCTCAGCCAGGTGTTCGCCAGCGCCAGCGGGCGTTACGGCACGACTCGTGATTATGTCGAGCAGACCGCGCACGCCCTGCGCAGCCACGCCATGCCAGACCGCAATCTGGAGGCGCGGCTCAAGCGCTGTAAATCACACAGTGATCAGGCGACCGCGTCACGGCTCTGACTGGCGACTTGCTTGTGCCATAGCGTCGGCGCAAGGAAGGCCATCGCCAGCAGGCAGGCGCCGACCAGCAGGACGAAACCGCCATCCCAGCCGAAATGGTCAACGGTGTAGCCCATTGCCGCACTGGCCGCGACCGAACCGCCCAGATAACCGAACAGACCGGTGAAGCCCGCTGCGGTGCCGGCGGCTTTCTTCGGCGCCAGTTCCAGCGCTTGCAGGCCGATCAGCATCACCGGGCCGTAGATCAGGAAGCCGATCGACAACAGGGCGATCATATCGACCATCGGGTTGCCGGCCGGATTGAGCCAGTACACCAGAGTCGCCACAGTCACCAGGGCCATGAACACCATGCCGGTCAGGCCACGGTTGCCACGGAAGATTTTGTCGGACATCCAGCCGCACAGCAGCGTGCCCGGAATGCCTGCCCACTCATAGAAGAAATACGCCCACGAGGTTTTATCCACGGTGAAGCCCTTGGCTTCCTTCAGATAAGTCGGCGCCCAGTCCAGCACGCCGTAGCGCAGCAGGTAGACGAAGACGTTGGCGAGGGCGATGTACCAAAGCATTTTGTTGCGCAGCACGTACTTGACGAAGATTTCCTTGGCGCTGAATTCGTCTTCGTGGCTGGCATCGTAGCCTTCAGGGTAATCGTTCTTGTACTGCTCGATCGGCGGCAGGCCGACCGATTGCGGGGTGTCGCGCATGGTGATGAACGCGAACACCGCCACGCCCAGCGCCACCGCCGCCGGCACATAGAACGCCGCGTGCCAGTCGTTGAACAGGCCCATGCCGAGCAGGAACAGCGGGCCGATCAGGCCGCCACCGACGTTGTGCGCCACGTTCCACACCGACACTACCCCACCGCGTTCCTTCTGCGACCACCAGTGCACCATGGTCCGCCCGCTCGGCGGCCAGCCCATGCCCTGCGCCCAACCGTTGATGAACAACAGGATGAACATCATGGTCACGCTGGACGTGGCCCACGGCGCGAAACCGAAAATGAACATCACCCCGGCCGAGACCAGTAGACCGAACGGCAGGAAGAAGCGCGGGTTGGAGCGGTCGGACACCAGGCCCATGAGGAACTTCGACAGACCGTAAGCGATGGCAATCGCCGACATCGCCAGGCCGAGGTCGCCGCGGCTGTAGCCTTCGTCGATCAGGTATGGCATGGCCAGGGAGAAGTTCTTGCGCAGCAGGTAGTAACCGGCGTAGCCGATAAAGATACCGGCGAAGATCTGCCAGCGCAGGCGACGGTAGGTGCTGTCTATTTTTTCTTCAGGCAATGGAGCCTGATGTGCGGCGGGACGAAAGAAAGCAAACATTCAAGAGCTCCAGTTTTATTGTTTTGACTGCGGATGCGAATGTTACAGTTTCGTTACCGAAAATAGCATCGCTTCATGTCGGCTAAAAAGCGGAAATGTGGGCAGCCGAGCGTTCCTTTATGAACATGTCGCTCTGAGACAAGTACCGGGCGCTGAGGGAATGGTGACTCGGGTGGGTTTCTGCGGTTTGACGGATAGAAGAGGCAGACCTCAACGATAAAGCGATCCGGATTGCTGCTCCGGATCGCTCCATGTTTTAACGAACCTGAACGACAACCTTGCCCACAGCCTTGCGCTGGCCAAGATCATTGATCGCCTGCGCGGCATTGCTCAGCGGATAGACCTGCGATACCAGTGGTTTGAGCTTGCCCTCGGCAAACCAGCCGAACAGCTGCTGAAAGTTGGCTGCATTGTCCTGGGGCTGGCGCTGGGCGAACGAGCCCCAGAACACGCCGAGCACTGCCGCGCCTTTGAGCAGGGCGAGGTTGACCGGCAATTGCGGGATGCGTCCGCTGGCGAAGCCGACCACCAGCAGGCGGCCGTTCCAGGCGATGGCGCGGATGGCCTGGTCGAACAGGTCGCCGCCGACCGGGTCGTAAATCACGTCGGCGCCCTGGCCATCGGTGAGGCGTTTGATTTCGTCCTTCAGATTGCCTTCGCTGTAATTGATCAACTCATCGGCGCCGGCCGCTTTGGCCACTGCGAGTTTCTCGGCGCTGCTGGCTGCAGCGATCACGCGTGCGCCCATGGCTTTGCCGATTTCCACAGCGGCGAGACCGACACCGCCAGAGGCGCCGAGCACCAGCAGGGTTTCGCCCGGTTGCAGGTTGGCGCGTTGCTTGAGCGCGTGCATCGATGTGCCGTAAGTCATGCTGAATGCAGCGGCGATGTCGAAATCCATCGATGGCGGAATCGGCAGCACGTTGTAGCCCGGCACCGCGACCTGCTCGGCAAAACTGCCCCAGCCGGTCAGGGCCATGACCCGGTCGCCGACCTTGAGGTGGCTGACCTTTTCCCCTACTTCGCGCACCACGCCGGCCGCTTCACCGCCTGGCGAGAACGGGAAGGGCGGTTTGAACTGGTATTTGCCCTCGATGATCAGCGTGTCCGGGAAGTTGACCCCGGCGGCGTGCACCTCCAGCAGGATTTCATTCTTCTTGGCGACAGGATTGGCGACGTCTTCCAGCACCAGCGATTCGGCAGGGCCGAAGGCTTTGCACAGCACGGCTTTCATCAGGGCTATTCCTTTGGGAGTGATGGCCGATAAGTGTAGGTGTGTGAATCAACGGGTCAACGAGCATGCCCGACCCTGATAGTCAGGCATAAGCTTGTGCTTGCGCGGCGGGTCGTTATGCTAGGCCGCAAAACGGATAAGGAGCGAATTGTGAAAGCGTGGATCATGTTGTTGCTGGCCCTGTCTCTGCCTGTGGCAGCACTGGCCGAAGAAGCCAAAGAAGGCGAGGCGCCGAAGGTCAATTACATCACCCTGAGCCCGCCGTTCGTCGGCAACTATGGCCTCGACGGCACCGCCAAACTCAAGGTCTACAAGGCCGATGTGGCCCTGCGCGTCACCGGCGAAGAAGCGACCAAACTGGTCAAGGCCAACGAGCCGCTGATCCGCAATCAGCTGGTGGCGCTGTTCACTCAGCAGTCGACCGAGGCGATGGGCAGCATTGAAGGCAAGGAAAAGCTGCGGCAGGAAGCGTTGAAGCAGACCCAGCAGGTCATGAATGACGAGACCGGCAAGCCAGTGGTTGAGGATCTGTTGTTCAACAACCTGATCATCCAGTAAGTCTTAAAAGTCAAAAGATCGCAGCCTTCGGCAGCTCCTACCCTGGAATACGTTTCCCTGTTGGAGCTGCCGAAGGCTGCGATCTTTTTGCGCGTTAACGCAACGCAATTACCGCCGCCCACTGCTCCGGCGTCACCGGCATCACCGATAATCGCGATCCTTTCTGCACCAGTGGCATCTCGGCCAGCGCGGTCTGCTGCTTCAGATAATCCAGTTTCAGCACTCGCGCAAAGGTCTCGACATGCTCGACATCAATCGCGCTCCAGGCATTTTTCTCCGCCGTAGCCTTGGGATCGAAGTATTCACTTTCCGGCTCCAGAGCGGTGGGATCCGGGTACGCCGCTTCGATGATCCTGCCGATGCCGGCAATTCCCGGTTCCGGGCAACTGGAATGGTAGAAAAAGAATTCATCGCCTACCGCCATCGCCCGCAGGAAATTGCGCGCCTGATAATTGCGAACCCCGTCCCAGCGCGCCTTGCCGAGCTTTTCCAGACCCTTGATCGAAAGTTCGTCGGGCTCTGATTTCATCAGCCAATAGGCCATGTCGTGTGCTCCTGAAGCGGTCATTGGGCAGGTTGTCGGGCAATTTTATGACAAACCGACAGTCGGTTGACGCCAGCGTTTGCGCACAGGTTCACGTTGCCGCAAAATGCCGGCCTTTAAAGCTTGACGCTGCTGCACGGCCTACGAACGGAAACCGCTGCTGTCATCGTGATGATGTGCCTTGAGGGGGGCAATCGATGAAACGCAAACCGGATTTGCTATGGACTTTGGTAATTTTGTTTGGCCTGGGCGTGGTGACCACCGGTTACGCGCAGAGCCTGTGGGCGAACAAGGCTGATGCACCGATTGAGATTGCACAACAAGTGCAACAGTCGACTGCTTTCAAACGCTGAACCTGTCTCTTCGACGCCGCTGTTCCGTGCGGCGTCTACTCTGCGAAATACCATGCCTTGTCGGTGACCGTGCCTTGTAACGGGACATCCCAGCTCGCCTGCGCCAAACGCTCGACCTTCTGACACTCATGGGCCAGGCCCAGCAGTGTCGGCTTGCGCCAGTTCTGGCGCCGGGCCAGGTAGGCAAGGCTGCGATCATAGAACCCGCCGCCCATGCCCAGTCGTCCACCGACATCGTCAAACCCCACCAGCGGCAAGAGCACCAGATCCAGCGCCCAGACCTTGCGTTGCCGAGCCAGATTGGCGCGGGGCTCAAGAATCCGGAAACGATTAGGGGTCAGCTTTTCGCCGGGACGAATGCGCTGGAAGACCATTTTGGTTCGCGGCCAGGCGCTGAGTACCGGCAGATAAGTTGCCTTGCCGCGACGCTGGGCTTCGCGCAGCAGCAAGCGCGGATCGATTTCACCGTCGGTAGGCAAATACAGAGAGAGATGTTTCGCCCGCCGAAAGTGCGGGTCTTGGGCCAATTGCCGGAACAGGCACTTGGCAGCCTGACGTTGTTGGCCCGGCGTCAATGCGCGGCGCGCCTTGCGCAGCAGGCGGCGAAGTTGCGGGCGGGGCAGCAGCGCGGGTTCGGTCATGGTTCGGCTTCGGCAGGTGGATGCAAAAACGTACGCATAAAAAATCCGATGTCGGCATACACCGACATCGGATTCGAATCAGGCTCCCCGGATGAACCGCTGTCAACTCAGCCCTTGAACCCGAAAGTTCAAGGTGGAAGAAGCAGTAGACTTTAAGGCTTTCCGTCTAGCGGACATGCACACCAGCCCAACGTGCAACTTCCAGGGTAGTGCGAATCGGCTCCGGGACATCGTCAACTGGCAAGCACCCCAGGGAGTGCCGCGAGTATACCTCAAGCTGCCAGTCGAATCAGCCCTTGACGGTGTTCTGATCGTCGGCCAGGACCAGATCGACACGATCGAGCAAGTCGCGCACCTGTTCGCGGGTCGAACCGCTGGCCTGGATGTCCGGGCGCTCTTCTTTGTGCAACAGGTCGTGGGTGATGTTCAGCGCGGCCATCACGGCAATGCGGTCGGCGCCGATGACTTTGCCGCTGCTGCGGATCTCGCGCATCTTGCCGTCCAGGTAACGTGCGGCGCTGACCAGATTGCTGCGTTCTTCCGGCGGGCAGATGATCGAATACTCTTTGTCGAGGATCTGCACGGTAACGCTATTGCTTGAACTCATGAGTCTTGCTCCAGGGCCTTGAGGCGCGAAATCATCGATTCGACCTTACGCCGGGCGATTTCGTTTTTTTCAATGAGGTGAGCGCGTTCCTCGCGCCAGGTTTTTTCCTGAGCTAGTAAGAGTGCGTTTTGACTCTTAAGTTGCTCGACTCGGCCAATCAGCAGTTCGAGTCTGGCCATCAGCGCTTGCAGGTCGGTGTCTTCCATTGGGTCCACGTGTTCGTCTGATGGGTGGTGACTGGCGGACAGCCTTTAATGGTCTTGGCGGGGCTGTCGATGTAGGATACAAGGCCTTCATTCTAGACATAGCGCCGTCTGGCGCCTAGCTGCCCATGACCATTGCGAATTCCCCGTACCAAGCCTTTGCCACCCTGCTGACTGCCAGCGGCCACAACGTCTCGCCTGCCGAGCTGCACGGCGTGCTGCTCGGGCGCAGTTGCGCCGGGGCCGGCTTCGATCACGAAGGCTGGCTGATCGACGCCGCCGAACTGCTCGAAGGCGACATCCAGGACAACGTCCGCAATGCCCTGATCGGCCTGCAGGAGATGGTCAAAGGCGAACTGACCGGCGACGACGTCACCGTCGTTCTGCTGCTGCCGACCGATGATGCGCCGCTGGCCGAACGCGCTGCTGCACTGGGCGAGTGGTGTCAGGGCTTTCTCAGCGGTTTCGGCCTGAACTGCCGCGACAGCAGCATGCTCAGCACCGAAGCCACCGAAGTGCTGCAGGATCTGGCGGCCATTTCCCAGGTGCAGGATGCACTGGAAGAGTCCGAAGACGGCGAATCCGACTACATGGAAGTCATGGAATACCTGCGCGTCGCGCCGCTGTTGCTGTTTTCGGAAACCAAGAAAGCCGACGTGCCGCCAGCCGCCAAGCCGTCGCTGCATTAATCGCGTGCCAGGGAAAACCATCTGCCCATGACCCATATCCCCAAAGCGGAATACAGCCGGCGCCGCAGGGCGCTGATGGCGCAGATGGAACCCAACAGCATCGCGATCCTGCCCGCCGCCGCGGTGGCGATCCGCAATCGCGACGTCGAGCATGTCTACCGTCAGGACAGCGACTTCCAATACCTCAGCGGTTTTCCCGAGCCACAAGCCGTCATCGTCCTGATGCCCGGCCGCGAGCACGGCGAGTACATCCTGTTCTGCCGTGAACGCAATGCCGAGCGCGAATTGTGGGATGGCCTGCGCGCGGGGCAGGAAGGCGCGATCCGTGAGTACGGCGCCGACGACGCCTTTCCCATCACCGACATCGACGACATCCTTCCGGGCCTGATCGAAGGCCGCGACCGGGTGTATTCGGCGATGGGCAGCAACCCCGAGTTTGATCGGCACCTGATGGACTGGATCAACGTGATCCGTTCCAAGGCGCACCTCGGCGCGCAACCGCCGAATGAGTTCGTTGCCCTGGATCATCTGCTGCACGACATGCGCCTGTATAAATCGGCGGCAGAAGTGAAGGTGATGCGCGAAGCCGCGCGGATCTCGGCGCAAGCGCATATCCGCGCGATGCAGGCCAGTCGTCCGGGGCTGTATGAATACAGCCTCGAAGCCGAACTGGATTATGAATTCCGCAAGGGCGGGGCGAAGATGCCGGCCTACGGTTCGATCGTCGCCGCCGGGCGCAACAGTTGCATCCTGCATTACCAGCAGAATGACGCGTTGCTCAAGGACGGCGATCTGGTGTTGATCGACGCCGGTTGCGAGATTGACTGCTACGCCAGCGACATCACCCGCACCTGGCCGGTCAACGGCAGGTTTTCGCCGGAGCAGAAGGCGATCTACGAGTTGGTGCTGGCTTCGCAAGAAGCGGCGTTCGCCGAGATTGCACCGAACAAGCACTGGAACCAGGCGCACGAAGCCACGGTGCGGGTGATCACCACGGGTCTGGTCAAGCTCGGTTTGCTGCAGGGCAACGTTGACGAACTGATCGCCAGCGAAGCCTACAAGGCTTTTTACATGCACCGCGCCGGCCACTGGCTGGGCATGGATGTGCATGATGTTGGCGAGTACAAGGTCGGCGGCGAATGGCGCGTGCTGGAAGTCGGCATGGCGCTGACCGTGGAGCCGGGCATCTACATCGCGGCGGACAATCAGAACGTGGCGAAGAAATGGCGTGGCATTGGCGTGCGCATCGAGGATGACGTGGTCGTGACCCGATCCGGTTGTGAAATTCTCACCAGCGGCGTGCCAAAAACCGTCGCCGAGATCGAAGCGCTGATGGCACAAGCAAGGACACACGCAGCATGAGTCGAGTCAATCTGGCAATCATCGGTGGCGGTCTGGTCGGCGCCAGTCTGGCGTTGGCCTTGCAGGCCGGGGCCAAGGCCCGTGGCTGGAAAATCGTCCTGATCGAACCTTTCGCCCCCGGCGATAGCTGGCAGCCGAGCTACGACGCACGCTCCTCGGCGCTGTCGTTCGGCTCGCGGCAGATTTATCAGCGTCTGGGCGTCTGGCAGGAAATTTCCCGCCGTGCCGAGCCGATCAAACAGATTCACGTTTCCGACCGTGGCCGCTTTTCCACCGCGCGCTTGTCGGCGATGGAAGAAGGCGTGCCCGCGCTCGGTTACGTGGTGGAAAACGCCTGGCTCGGCCAGTGCCTGTGGCAACACCTGGACAAAGACGTCATCACTTGGCGCTGCCCGGCGGAAGTCACGCGCATGGAGCCGTTGGCCGATGGCTATCGCCTGACCCTCAACGATGAAAGCACGCTGGAATGCGACCTCGCCGTGCTCGCTGATGGCGGTCGTTCCGGGTTGCGCGAACAGCTGGGCATCAACGTGCGCACGCGTCCATACAACCAGAGCGCGCTGATCGCCAACATCACCCCGAGCGAAGCGCACAACGGCATGGCGTTCGAGCGCTTCACCGACGAAGGGCCGATGGCCTTGCTACCGTTGCCGGACAACCGTTGCGCACTGGTCTGGACGCGTCTGGGCATGGACGCGCAGCGTCTGGCCGAGTTGAGTGAGCGGGAATTTCTCAGCGAATTGCAGGGTGTGTTCGGTTACCGCCTCGGCACGCTGAAACAGGTCGGCGCGCGGCACCTGTATCCGCTTTCGCTGGTTGAAGCCGAAGAGCAGGTGCGTTCGCATCTGGCCGTGCTCGGCAACGCCGCGCACAGCCTGCACCCGATCGCCGGCCAGGGTTTCAACCTGTCGCTGCGCGACGCCGATGCTCTGGCCGCCGCGCTGCTGGGCAGCGAAAAAGCGCTGGGCGACTTTGCCACGTTGCAGGCCTATCGCGAACGGCAGCGCCTCGATCAGGACCTCACCGTGGGTTTTTCCGATCAGGTCACACGCCTGTTCGGCAGCACCCAGCCGCTGGTGTCGCTGGGGCGCAACCTCGGCCTGCTCGGCCTCGACCTGCTGCCGCCGGCCAAACGCTGGTTCGCCCGGCAGGCAATGGGCCTGGGAACACGCCCGGATGCTTGAGTGGCGGAGCGGCACTTTCAATTTCAGGATCGCGCCGCCAACGGGTGCGCTCGGTAAAAACCCTTACGTGCGGCGCAAGCCGCAAGCTAGACAGGCCTAAAGCATGGAAATGCGTGCAGATCTGCTGATTGTCGGAGCCGGAATGGTCGGCAGCGCCCTGGCGCTGGCGCTACAGGACAGCGGCCTGGAAGTATTGCTGCTCGACGGCAGCGCCCTGAGCGTGAAACCGTTCGATGCCGAAGCGGCGTTCGAACCGCGCGTCAGTGCATTGTCGGCGGCGAGCCAGCGCATCCTCGAACGCCTCGGCGTCTGGGATGGCATCGTCCAACGGCGCAGCAGCCCGTACACCGACATGCACGTCTGGGACGGCAGCGGCACCGGGCAGATTCATTTCTCGGCGAGCAGCGTGCATGCCGATGTGCTCGGTCACATTGTCGAAAACCGCGTGGTGCAGGATGCTTTGCTCGAGCGTTTGCACGATTGCGATCTGGGCCTTCTCGCCAATGCGCGGCTGGAGCAGATGCGTCGCTCCGGCGATGACTGGCTGTTGACGCTGGCCGATGGCCGCTCCTTGCGCGCGCCGCTGGTGATCGCGGCCGACGGCGCCAATTCCGCTGTGCGCCGTCTCACCGGCGTGGCGACTCGCGAGTGGGATTATTTGCACCATGCGATCGTCACCAGCGTGCGCTGCACTCAGGCGCACCGCAAAACCGCGTGGCAGCGTTTTACCGATCACGGGCCGTTGGCGTTTCTGCCGCTGGAGCGTGATGGTCAGCAGGACTGGTGCTCGATCGTCTGGTCGACCACGCCAAGTGAAGCCGAACGCTTGATGGCGCTAGACGACGTTGCGTTTTGCGCTGAGCTGGAGCGGGCCTTCGAAGGGCGCCTGGGTGAGGTGATCAGTGCCGATCCGCGCCTGTGCGTACCGCTGCGTCAGCGCCACGCCAAACGCTATGTCGCGCAAGGCCTGGCGTTGATCGGTGATGCGGCGCACACCATTCACCCGTTGGCCGGGCAGGGTGTGAACCTTGGGTTCCTCGATGCGGCGGTGCTGGCGCAAGTGTTGCTGCAGGCGCATGAGCGTGGCGAGTCACTGGCAGACGTCAAGGTCCTGAGCCGTTATGAGCGTCGGCGCATGCCGCACAATCTGGCGCTGATGGCCGCGATGGAGGGCTTTGAGCGGTTGTTCCAGGCTGATCCGCTGCCGCTGCGCTGGTTGCGTAATACCGGGTTGAAGGTGGTAGAGCGGATGCCGGAGGCGAAGGCGTTGTTTGTGCGCGAGGCGTTGGGGTTGACGGGTGACCTCCCAGCCCTGGCAAAGCCTTAGTTGTCTATCGAGGCTTACGGCCTCTTCGCGAGCAAGCCCGCTCCCACAGTTCAAATGCATTCCAACTGTGGGAGCGGGCTTGCTCGCGAAGGCGTCAGTCCAGTCACCGCAACATTCAGCCTGTGCAACATCTGGTAACGCCTTCCCCCAGTGTTCGATTGTGGTGGTAAATGTGAGTCCTTATCATTTGGCCCACATTTCCCGACCGAGAGACCACTCCCATGTTGGCACCCAAGCGTCTTCTGACCGCACTGGCCTTGACCCTGATCGGCAGCACTGCTGCCCAGGCTGCCGATGAGGTGGTGGTTTACTCGTCGCGCATCGACGAGCTGATCAAACCGGTGTTCGATGCCTACACCGCCAAGACCGGGGTGAGGATCAAGTTCATCACCGACAAGGAAGCGCCATTGATGCAGCGCATCAAGGCCGAAGGCGAGAACGCTACCGCCGACCTGCTGCTCACGGTTGATGCCGGCAACCTGTGGCAGGCCGAGCAAATGGGCATCCTCCAGCCATTCACCTCGAAAACCATCGACACCAACATTCCCCAGCAATATCGCTCGTCCACCCACGCCTGGACCGGCCTGAGCCTGCGCGCGCGGACCATCGCGTACTCCACCGAACGGGTGAAACCGGGCGAGCTGACCACCTACGAAGCGTTGGCCGACAAGAATTGGGAAGGCCGCCTGTGCCTGCGCACGGCGAAGAAGGTCTACAACCAGTCGCTGACCGCGACCATGATCGAAGTCCACGGCGCCGAGAAGACCGAGAAAATTCTCAAGGGCTGGGTCAACAACCTGTCCACCGACGTGTTCTCCGATGACGTTGCGGTGCTGGAAGCGATCAGTGCCGGGCAGTGTGATGTCGGCATCGTCAACACCTACTATTACGGCCGCCTGCACAAGCAGAAGCCTGAACTGCCGGTGAAACTGTTCTGGCCGAATCAGGCCGATCGCGGCGTGCATGTGAATCTGTCGGGCATCGGCCTGACCAAACACGCACCGCACCCGGAAGCGGCCAAGGCATTGGTTGAATGGATGACCACGCCAGAGGCGCAGAAAATTTTCGCCGACGTGAACCAGGAATTCCCGGCCAACCCGGCAGTGGCGCCATCGGAAGAAGTGGCGGCGTGGGGCAAGTTTGTTGCCGATACCTTGCCGGTTGAGGTGGCGGGCAAACGCCAGGCCGAAGCGATCCGGATGATGGATCGGGCTGGGTGGAACTGATTCTGCTGTTGTAAAGAGCAAAAGATCGCAGCCTTCGGCAGCTCCTACAGGGGGAACACGTTTCACATGTAGGGGCTGCCGAAGGCTGCGATCTTTTTGCTTTTCTCCCCACACTCCACGACCTATCCGCGAGATTCAAAAGTGGCCTACCCCGCCCAGCGCCGCTGGTACCCCATCGTCTTCGCCATCGCCGCTCTGGTGCTGTTACCGCTGAGTGTGCTGCTGTTGTCGTGGCAGACCATCGATCAGCAGATCTGGTCGCACCTGTGGCAAACCCAGATGCCGCGCCTGCTCGGCAATACCTTGACGTTGATCCTTGGCGTCGGTGTCGGCGTGACCCTGCTGGGCGTCAGCCTTGCCTGGCTGACCAGCCTCTGTGAATTCCCCGGTCGGCGCTGGCTCGACTGGGCGCTGATGCTGCCTTTCGCCATTCCGGCGTATGTATTGGCGTTCGTCTTCGTCGGCCTGCTCGATTTCGCCGGCCCCGTGCAAACCCTCCTGCGCGAATGGTTTGGCAGCGGCCTGCGCCTGCCGAGAGTGCGTTCCACCGGCGGGGTGATCGTGGTGCTGGTGCTGGTCTTTTATCCCTACGTTTATCTGCTGGCGCGCACCGCGTTTCTGGCTCAGGGCAAAGGTTTGATGGAAGCGGCGCGGGTGCTCGGGCAGTCGCCGTGGCAGGCGTTCTGGCGGGTTGCGTTGCCGATGGCGCGCCCGGCGATTGGCGCGGGTGTGGCGCTGGCGCTGATGGAAACCCTGGCCGATTTTGGCGCGGTGTCGGTGTTCAACTTCGATACCTTCACCACGGCGATCTACAAAACCTGGTACGGCTTCTTCAGCCTGCCCAGCGCGGCGCAACTGGCCAGTCTGTTGCTGTTGGTGGTGATGCTGGTGCTGTACGGCGAACGCCGGGCACGCGGGGCGAATCGGGCCAGCAATGAGCGGCCAAGGGTGAAAGCGCTGTATCACCTGCGCGGAATCAAGGCGTTCGCGGCGACGGCCTGGTGTGGATTGGTGTTCGCCTGCGCCTTCGTCATTCCGCTGCTGCAACTGATGGTGTGGTTCTGGCAGCGCGGGCGTTTCGATCTGGATGAACGCTACGCCGGGCTCATCCTGCACACGCTGTATCTGGGAGCGATGGCGGCACTGATCACCGTCAGCGTTGCGTTGTTGTTGGCCTTTGCCCGGCGTCTGGCGCCGACCCAGACGATCAGCTCCGGCGTCGGTCTGGCCAATCTCGGCTACGCCTTGCCCGGTTCGGTGCTGGCGGTGTCGATCATGCTTGCTTTCAGTTATCTGGATCGCGAGCTGGTGATTCCGCTTTCGTCATGGCTCGGCGGTGCCGGCAAACCGTTGCTGCTTGGCAGTCTCGCGGCGTTGCTGATGGCCTATCTGGTGCGATTCATTGCTGTCGCTTACGGGCCGCTGGAAAGCAGCCTGGCGCGTATACGGCCATCTTTGCCTGAAGCGGCGCGTAGCCTGGGTGTCAGTGGGCCGCGACTGTTTTTCAAAGTGTATCTGCCGTTGTTGCTGCCCGGCACGTTGAGCGCGGCGCTGCTGGTGTTCGTCGATGTGCTCAAGGAAATGCCCGCGACCCTGCTGATGCGCCCGTTTGGCTGGGACACGCTGGCGGTGCGCATCTTTGAAATGACCAGCGAAGGCGAGTGGGCGCGGGCATCGTTGCCGGCACTGACGCTGGTGTTGGTCGGTCTGTTGCCGGTTATCGGATTGATCAGGCGCTCCGCGCACCGAAACACTTAGTCGTCAGTCCTACATCATGCGGCTACAATGCGCGGCATTCGGTGCGGTTCGTCTGACAGACCCGTGCGCTGGAATCGGCTGAAAGCCTTATTTATCAAGGTTTCCAGCCGTATAGCGGCGGTCCGCACCCTCGCCACGCCCGGAAGGAGAAACCCATGGGACAGCGTACGCCTCTGTATGACCTGCACCTCGCGCTCGGCGCGAAGATGGTCGATTTTGGCGGTTGGGACATGCCACTGCATTACGGCTCGCAGGTCGAGGAGCACCACGAAGTGCGTCGCGATTGCGGGGTGTTCGATGTTTCCCATATGACCGTGATCGATGTCACCGGCGCCCAGGCCAAGACCTGGCTCCAGCATTTGCTGGCCAACGACGTCGAACGTCTGCACAGCCCCGGCCGGGCTTTGTACAGCACCATGCTCAACGAGCGTGGCGGCATCGTCGACGACATGATCGTCTATCGCCTCGACGACGCGTACCGGCTAGTGTTCAACGCCTCCACCCGCGATCAGGATCTGGCGTGGATGAACGCGCAGCTCGGCGCTTGCGAAGTGCAACTGCACGAGCGCTCCGAGCTGGCGATGCTCGCCATACAGGGGCCGCAAGCCCGGCACAAGATTGCCGAACTGGTGACCCAGTCCCGCGCCACGCTGATCCAGCAACTCAAACCTTTCGAAGGCGCCGTCGACGGCGACTGGTTCATCGCGCGTACCGGCTACACCGGCGAAGATGGCCTGGAAATCTGCCTGCCAGCGAATCAGGCCCCGGGTTTTTTCAACGATCTGGTGGGCGCCGGCATTTCGCCGATCGGCCTCGGCGCTCGCGACACCTTGCGGGTCGAGGCCGGGATGAACCTTTACGGTCAGGACATTCATCAGGACGTTTCGCCGCTGGCTTCGAACATGGCCTGGAGCATCGCCTGGGAACCGGCCTCGCGTCAGTTCATCGGCCGCGCGGCGCTGGAGGCGGAAAAAGCTGCCGGCGTGGCGCACAAACTGGTCGGTCTGGTGCTGGAAGAGCGCGGGGTTTTGCGCGCTCACCAGGTGGTTCGCATCGCCGATGTTGGCGAAGGGGAGATCACCAGTGGTAGTTTCTCTCCTACGCTGAGCAAATCGATTGCCCTGGCGCGTGTACCGATGGCAACCGCCGACCGCGCCGAAGTGGAAATCCGTGGCAAGTGGTACCCGGTGCGAGTGGTCAAACCGACCTTCGTGCGCCATGGCAAAACCTTGATCTAACCTTTTCTGGCGGGCATGACCGCTGACAATTTCTCGAGGACACCGAAGATGAGCGATATCCCTGCCGAACTGCGTTTTGCTGAAAGTCATGAATGGGCGCGTCTGGAAGCCGACGGCACTGTCACCGTGGGCATCAGCGATCACGCGCAGGAAGCGCTGGGCGACGTGGTATTCGTCGAACTGACCGAAGTCGGCAAGGTGTTCGCCGCCGGTGATCAATCCGGTGTGGTCGAGTCGGTGAAAGCCGCCTCCGACATCTATGCCCCGGTCAGCGGTGAAGTCATCGCGATCAACGAAGAGCTGAGCGGTTCGCCCGAGTTGCTGAACTCCGACCCGTACGGCGCATGGATCTTCAAGCTCAAGCCAAGCGACAAGGCCGAGCTGGACAAGCTGCTGGATGCGGCGGCTTACAAGGCGGCCATCGGCGAGTAACTTGCCGGCCAAACCCAAAGCCCCGATTCGTCGGGGTTTTTTTTCAGATTCAAAAGATCGCAGCCTTCGGCAGCTCCTACAGGGGAATGTATTCCAAAGGTAGGAGCTGCCGAAGGCTGCGATCTTTTGATCTTCGAGGGCACTGCTATGCTGGTTTGACCGTGTCGATTGACGCCAACCGTCAGCCAGGAGAGCCCGTCATGTCCCAGTTGTCGTCCCTGAGCCAGTTACGCGATAGCGAAGCCTTTCTGCGCCGTCACCTTGGCCCGGATGCTGCCGAGCAGCAGGCGATGCTCGACAGCCTCGGTCTTGGCAGTCGCGCCGAGCTGATCGAGCAGACCGTGCCGCCGGGCATCCGCTTGAATCGCGCACTGGATCTGCCGCCGGCCCTCGACGAACAAGCTGCGTTGATGAAACTGCGCGGGTATGCCGAGCAGAACCAACTGTTCACCAGCCTGATCGGCATGGGCTACCACGGCACCGTCACGCCAACCGTCATCTTGCGCAACGTGCTGGAAAACCCCGGCTGGTACACCGCGTACACTCCATACCAACCAGAAATCGCCCAAGGGCGGCTCGAAGCGCTGCTGAATTTTCAGCAACTGACCATCGACCTCACCGGTCTGGAACTGGCCAACGCCTCGTTGCTCGATGAGGCCACCGCAGCGGCCGAAGCCATGGCCCTGGCCAAGCGCGTGGCGAAGTCGAAAAGCAATCTGTTCTTTGTGGATGAAAACTGCCATCCGCAAACCCTCTCCGTGGTGCAGACCCGCGCCGAAGGTTTCGGCTTCGAGCTGATCGTCGACGCGGTGGATAACCTGGCGCAGCACGAGGTATTCGGCGCGCTGCTGCAATACCCCGACACCCACGGCGAGATCCGCAATCTCAAACCCCTGATCGATCATCTGCACGCGCAACAGGCACTGGCCTGCGTCGCCACCGACCTGCTCAGCTTGCTTTTGTTGACGCCGCCAGGTGAGCTGGGCGCCGATGTGGTGTTCGGTTCGTCCCAGCGTTTCGGTGTGCCGATGGGTTATGGCGGTCCGCACGCGGCGTTCTTCGCCAGCCGCGAAGAATACAAACGGGCAATTCCGGGGCGGATCATCGGCGTGTCGAAGGATGCTCGCGGCAACGTGGCGCTGCGCATGGCCCTGCAAACCCGTGAGCAACATATCCGCCGCGAGAAGGCCAATTCGAACATCTGCACGGCGCAGGTCCTGCTGGCCAATATCGCCAGTTGTTATGCGGTGTATCACGGCCCCGAGGGTTTGAAGCGTATTGCCCAGCGCGTGCATCGCCTGACATGCATCCTCGCAGCGGGCCTTGAGCGCAACGGCATCAAACGGCTCAACAGGCAGTTCTTCGACACGCTGACGCTGGACGTCGGCGGCGCACAAACCGCAATCATCGAAAGCGCTCAGGCAGCGCAGATCAACCTACGCATTCTTGGTCGAGGCCGCATCGGTCTGAGCCTGGACGAGAGCTGCGACGAACACACCGTGGCGAAACTGTTCGATGTGCTGCTCGGCGCCGATCACGGCTTGAGCGTCGACGCGCTGGATGCACAGCAAATTGGATCGGCAATTCCCGACGAACTGCAGCGCAGCACGCCGTACCTGCGCCATCCAGTCTTCAATGCGCACCACAGCGAAACCGAGATGCTGCGGTATCTCAAGCAACTGGAAAACAAGGATCTGGCGCTCAACCAATCGATGATTGCGCTCGGTTCCTGCACGATGAAACTCAACGCCACCAGCGAAATGATCCCGATCACCTGGCCGCAGTTCGCCAATCTGCATCCGTTCGTACCGAGAGAGCAGGCCGTCGGTTACACGCTGATGATCGAGGAGCTTGAGCGTTGGCTCTGTGCGATTACCGGTTTCGATGCGATCTGCATGCAGCCCAACTCTGGCGCTCAAGGTGAATACGCCGGGCTGCTGGCGATCCGTAAATATCACGAGAGCCGGAAGGAAGGCGCGCGGGATATCTGTCTGATTCCGTCGTCGGCCCACGGCACCAATCCAGCGTCGGCGCAGATGGCCGGGATGCGCGTGGTCATTGTCGAATGCGATGAGGCGGGCAATGTCGATCTGGATGATTTGAAATTGAAAGCCGCCGAGGCGGGGAACAAGTTGTCGTGCCTGATGGCGACCTATCCGTCGACCCACGGGGTTTACGAGGAAGGCATCAGCGACATTTGCGCAGTGGTTCACCAGCATGGCGGTCAGGTGTACATGGATGGCGCCAACCTCAATGCCCAGGTTGGCTTGGCCAGGCCGGCCGATATCGGTGCCGACGTGTCGCACATGAATCTGCACAAGACATTCTGCATTCCCCATGGCGGCGGCGGGCCGGGCATGGGCCCGATCGGGGTTCGCGCGCACCTGGCGCCGTTCGTCGCCAACCACCCGGTGGTGCCGATTGACGGGCCGCTGGCGCAGAACGGTGCAGTCAGCGCAGCGCCGTGGGGCAGTGCGAGCATTCTGCCGATCAGCTGGATGTACATCGCCATGATGGGGCCGCAACTGGCGGACGCCAGCGAGGTGGCGATTCTGGCGGCGAATTATCTGGCGCAGCATTTATCCGGCGCGTTCCCGGTGCTCTACACCGGGCGCAATGGCCGGGTGGCGCATGAATGCATTCTTGATCTGCGCCCACTGAAGGCGCAGACCGGCATCAGCGAGGAAGACATCGCCAAGCGGCTGATGGATTACGGCTTCCACGCGCCAACCATGTCCTTCCCCGTGCCGGGCACCTTGATGGTCGAGCCGACCGAGAGCGAATCCAAGGCAGAGCTCGACCGCTTCATCGCGGCGATGCTGAGCATTCGCGCCGAGATCAATGAAGTGCATAAGGGCAACTGGCCGGCCGAAGACAACCCGCTCAAACACGCGCCGCATACCTTGGTCGATGTCACTGGAATCTGGGAGCGCCCTTACAGCATCGAACAGGCCATAACCCCGGATGCGCACACCCGGGCGCACAAGTATTGGCCGGCGGTGAATCGGGTGGATAACGTTTACGGCGATCGCAATCTGTTTTGCGCGTGTGTGCCGGTCGATGATTACCGCTGAAGATCAAAAGATCGCAGCCTTCGGCAGCTCCTACAGTAGGAATGCATTCCAAAGGTAGGAGCTGCCGAAGGCTGCGATCTTTTGATTCTGGCGCAAAAAAAATGCCGCTCGATCGAGCGGCATTTTCATACGCGAAAGGCTTATTCGGACGCCACCGCGTTCTTCGCCAGAATCGCGTTCGCCAGTTCCATGTCCGAAGCCTGCAGGCCCGGATTGTCGGCGCGGACTTTCTGCATGGCTGCTTCCAGGTACGGGCCACGGATGCCGCCGTCACTGGCGACGAAGCTGCCGGCGTCGTCCTGAGCGGCGACGATCAGCTTGTGATCCTTGAAAGTCAGGTAGGTCGAACCGGTCGTGGCACCGGAGGAGATGACGTTACGCCAAAAGCTGTCCGCCATGGCCGAACCAACGGGAAGCGACAGCAGGGCCAAGGTGGCGACAGCAAGTTTGAGACGCATGATGAGGTGACTCCTGGGATTGACTACGGCGTTGGATAGCCGATCCCCGATCCAGTTCCGTGCCGACTTATTTCAACTCACTTTGCGGTGTCACCCGCAGCACTTCCTCCACCGTGGTCAGCCCCGCCGCGACTTTCTGCGCACCGGACAGGCGCAGGCTGCGCATGCCCTCCTTGAAGGCCTGGCGCCTGATCGCGGTGAGGTCGGTGTCCGGAGTGATCAGCGCCTTCAGGCTGTCGCTCAGTTGCATGATTTCGTAGACCCCGGCGCGGCCGCGATAGCCGGTGTCGCGACATTCCAGGCAGCCGATCGCCCGTTGCGCATTGCTCGGCAGCGGCGCTTGCCAGGGCCGGGTCAGGGTTTGCCAGTCTTCATCCTCGAGCGTCAGCGGCGTCTTGCAGTGTGGGCACAAAGTACGCACCAGACGCTGGGCCATGACCCCGAGCACGGTCGCCTTGATCAGGTAATGCGGCACGCCGAGTTCGAGCAAACGGCTGATCGCGCTTGGCGCGTCGTTGGTGTGCAGGGTCGACAAGACCAAGTGCCCGGTGAGCGCGGCCTGAATCGCCATTTCGGCGGTTTCCAGATCACGGATCTCGCCGATCATGATGATGTCCGGGTCCTGGCGCATCAGCGCGCGCACTCCGGCGGCGAAGGTCAGTTCGATGTTGTGCTGCACCTGCATCTGGTTGAAGGCCGGCTCGACCATTTCGATCGGGTCTTCGATGGTGCAGAGGTTGACCTCCGGCGTCGCCAGTTTTTTCAGGGTGGTGTACAGGGTCGTGGTCTTGCCCGAACCGGTCGGCCCGGTGACCAGAATGATGCCGTTGGGCTGACGGGTCATGTCCTGCCAGCGGCGCAGGTCGTCGGCGCTGAAACCCAACTGGTCGAAATTCTTCAGCAGCACTTCGGGGTCGAAAATCCGCATGACCATTTTTTCGCCGAACGCTGTCGGCAAAGTCGACAGACGCAACTCCACTTCGCCACCGTCCGGCGTCTTGGTCTTGACCCGGCCGTCCTGGGGTTTGCGCTTTTCCGCGACGTTCATGCGGCCGAGGCTTTTCAGGCGGCTGACGATCGCCATGGTCACCTGCGGCGGAAATTGGTAGACGTTGTGCAGCACGCCGTCGATGCGAAAACGCACGGTGCCGTGCTCGCGGCGCGGTTCGATGTGGATATCACTGGCGCGTTGCTGGAAGGCGTACTGGAACAGCCAGTCGACGATGTTGACGATATGAGCGTCATTGGCGTCCGGCTCCTGATCGCTGGCACCGAGGTTGAGCAGTTGTTCGAAGTTGCCGAGGTTGCCGCTCTGCGCGTCGGCATTGCTGGCGCCGCTGACGGATTTGGCCAGCCGGAAAAATTCGACACTGAACCGTTGGATGTCCACGGGATTGGCCACGACCCGTTTGATCGGCAGCTTCAATACGTGGGTCAGATCGGCTTCCCATCCGCTGACGTAGGGCTGAGCGCTGGCCACGGTCACGGCATCGCGGTCCACCGCGACGGCGAGAATTTTGTGGCGCTGGGCGAAGGCGTAGGACATCAGCGGCGTGATCGCCGCGACGTTGATTTTCAGCGGATCGATGCGCAAGTACGGCTGGCCGGCCTGCTGCGCCAGCCACAGGGTCAGGCTTTCAAGATCCAGATGTTTGCCCGGACGGCTGAGGTCGTCGAGTTGCTGGCTGGCGATGAATTCCAGCGGATGCATCTGCCCGTGAGCAGCATGGCGACGGCGGGCATTGAGCGCCTGTTCCGCCGCGTCCTGGCAGATGAAGCCTTGGGCGACCAGTTCACGCAAGACATCGTTAAGGTCCAGCCAGCGGTCCTGAGTGGCAAATTGAACGGACATGCGGCGTTCCTTTTTGAGCGACATGCGCAAAAGGATAGTCGTGGCCCCGCTGACCGTTGGGCCACTACCCGACGAAGCCGTTGCCGGATTTGTCAGCCGGCAGCCTGGGCGGGCGCTTGCCACGCCGCGTCGGCGTTGTGCAGATCCACCGAGCAGACGCTGATCAGGTTACGCAGTTTTTCCCCGATCACTTGCGCGCGATGCCAGCTCAGGCCGCCCATGAGCAGATCGATCGACAGCAGATCGTCCTGGCGCTGGACCTTGACCTGCTCCGGGGTCAGAAACTGCAAGGCGAACAGATTCAGCACGCGCACCAGCAGATCCGGCTCGGCCTCGGCAAGAATTCGGTACTGCGCCAGGCAGTGGGCGTTGTTGACGTTCCAGACATCGGCGCGGGTGGCGGGGCTGTTTACGGCTTCAAGGTGCGGCATGGTGAATCTCCAGATCAGTGGAGAAATTTTTACATTCGGTGCGGGGTATTTCTTGGCTATGATCGGCGCGTTAGTGCACTTATCGACAAAAGTGATTCGTTGAAACTGATATATGAGGATTTTTTATGCACAGCGAGCTGGATGCCTACGACCGCAAGATCCTTGCCTTGCTGCAGGAAGACGCTTCGCTGTCGAGCGCGCAGATCGCCGAGCAGGTGGGCCTGTCGCAATCGCCGTGCTGGCGGCGGATTCAGCGGATGAAGGAGGAGGGCATCATCCGTGGTCAGGTGACCTTGCTGGATCGCAAAAAGATCGGCCTGAATACGCAGATTTTTGCCGAGATCAAACTCAACGCGCACGGCCGCTCGAACTTCACCGAGTTCACCGAGGCGATTCGCGGCTTTCCGGAAGTGCTGGAGTGTTATGTGCTGATGGGGGCGGTGGACTTCATGTTGCGCATTGTTGCGGCGGACATTGAGGCGTACGAGCGGTTCTTTTTCGAGAAGCTGTCGCTGGTGCCGGGGATACAGGAAGTGAATTCGATCGTGGCACTGTCGGAGATCAAATCCACTACCAGCCTGCCGGTGTAGCCAAAAGCAAATGATCGCAGCCTTCGGCAGCTCCTACCTTTGGAATGCTATTCCCCTGTAGGAGCTGCCGAAGGCTGCGATCTTTTAGCGGTGTTACATGCGCAGGAGGATTTTCCAGGCGCGGTTCTGGTACACCGCAATCGCCTGATGCTTGCGCGCATCGAGCAGTTCGTCGGTGATGGTCGGCTCGTTGGCCAGTTGCGCCAGTTTGTTCAGTTCACCGTACAGGCGATCCATTTCCGGTATGTCCAGCACGTTGCGCGCGTGGTGCAGCCAGACCTGAATGCGCTCGATCCGCGGCAGTTGCTCGGCGAGATCTTCCGGCTGTTGCTGATAGCGCTGCAACTGCAGAGCGGTGGCTTCTTCGCCCAACAGACGCGGCAACCAGCTGTGCAATTGCGCATCACCCTGACGATTGCCGCGAGTATTGCGCTCGGCGGTCCAGGTGCGGGCCAACAGCCAGCGCGAAGCGTTCAGCGAGAACTGGCCCCAGCGCGGGTCTTCCAGTTCTTCGAGGAATTGTTCCGGCGCGGCTTTGCGCACGTCTTCGTCTTCAATGCCGACCTGGACCAGCGGACGCCAGTCTTCCAGCAAGGCATCGAGGGCCACGCGCAAATCGTGGGTCGACTGACGCGGTGCGGCCTGGCCGAGGCTGCTGAGCAGCGCGCGCATTTCCGCGAGGCTCTCGACCCAGTCCTGCAGCAGGCGCCAGTGGCCGTTGAAGCGATACTGCTCGGCCAGACGCTGGCTGCTGCCGAGCAAATGCCAGCTCAGTGCGGCGAAGGCGTCGTCGAGGCGGGTTTCGGTGCTCAGCTGCGGCGCCGGCAAGCTCAGCGAGTAACTGTTGGCGTCGTGCAGGCGATAACCGCGCTCAGCCTTGCTGATATCGCACGGCATCAAAGCCAGGGTTTCGGCCAGTTCGGCAGCCAGCTCCAGTAGCGCGGCAGGTTCGCCTTCGCGCAGTTCCAGTTCCAGCTCGCAGATTTCTTCCTTCTGCTTGCCGACCACCACGTGACCGAGGTCCAGCGCGGCTTCGATGACCACTTTGGTCTTGCCACGGCCCCAGGCGATTTCGGCGCGCTCGCGGACGAAATCGGTGGTGAAGATCGGTTTGAGGGTTTTCTTGTCCAGCTCGGCCAGCGCCTCGGGCCAGCATTCGCCGTCGAGCTTCTTCACGTCGAGCTTGGCTTTCGGCAGTTTCCAGTCGTACTCGTTACGCTCGGACAGACCGGCGACGCTCTGGCCACGGGTCTTGAGGGTCTGAATCACTTCGTCACCATCCTTGCGCAGGCGCAGGGCGACTTTGGCCCGGGCCAGGTCGCGCTCGGGGGTGTCGAAATACTGGTTCATCAACTCACGGCGTTCCCAGCCACTTTTGTTGCGTTTCTTCAGCAGCGGGTGCTCACGCAGCGCGGCGAGGGTTTCGCGGCTGACGCGGAGTTTGATTTCGGTTTCTTTCTGCATGGCCGGAAAATCCAGGATATCGGGAGCGCAGCCGGGGGAATGTGTGGCTGCCAAGGCCGTGCAGTGTACAGGAGTCAAACTTCCTACGCCCTGCGGCGGTTTATTCCGCGCGCCGGATGGTTCTATAGTGGGCCTCAATCCGGGACCTGGAGTCAGTGATGCCATTGCCATCCATGCAAGACCAGTTCGCCGCGCTGATTGCAGCGCCATCGGTCAGCTGTACCCAACCGAGCCTGGATCAATCCAACCGCGCCGTCATCGATCTGCTGGCGGGTTGGCTGGGTGACCTGGGTTTCAACTGCGACATCCAGCAGGTCAGCCCCGGCAAATTCAATCTGCTCGCCAGTTTCGGCAGTGGCCCCGGCGGCCTGGTGCTGGCCGGGCACAGCGACACGGTCCCGTACGACGACGCGTTGTGGCAGACCGACCCGCTGAAACTCACTGAAGTCGATGGCCGCTGGGTCGGGCTGGGCAGCTGCGACATGAAGGGCTTTTTTGCGCTGATCATTGAAGCCGTGCAACCGCTGCTTGAGCAACCGTTCAGGCAGCCGCTGCTGATCCTCGCCACCTGCGACGAAGAGAGCTCGATGTCCGGCGCCCGCGCGCTGGCCGAGGCCGGGCAACCGCTGGGCCGCGCGGCGGTGATCGGCGAGCCGACCGGCCTCAAGCCGATCCGCATGCACAAAGGCATCATGATGGAGCGCATCGATATCCTCGGGCGGAGCGGCCACTCTTCAGATCCGCGCCTGGGCCACAGCGCCCTTGAAGCGATGCACGATGCCATCGGCGAACTGCGTGGTCTGCGCCTGTTGTGGCAACGCGAATTCAGCAATCCACAATTCAGCGTGCCGCAACCGACGATGAACTTCGGCTGCATCCATGGCGGCGACAACCCCAATCGCATCTGCGGCCAGTGTTCGCTGGAGTTTGACCTGCGGCCGCTGCCGGGCATGGACCCCAACGTGCTTCGTGCGGAAATCCTGCGCAAGCTCAACCCGGTCGCCGAGCGGCATAAAGTGAAGATCGATTACCAACCGCTGTTTCCGGAAGTGCCGCCGTTCGAGCAGGCCGAAGACGCCGAACTGGTGCGCGTCGCCGAAAAGCTCACCGGCCATCGCGCCGAAGCAGTAGCGTTCGGCACCGAAGCGCCTTATCTTCAGCGCCTCGGCTGCGAAACCATCGTGCTCGGCCCCGGCGACATTGCCTGCGCGCATCAACCGGGCGAGTACCTTGAAATGTCACGTTTGCAGCCTACCGTGCATCTGATTCGGCAGTTGATTGAACATTACTGCCTGAGCCCGGACAAACCCTGATATCCCCTGTGGGAGCGGGCTTGCTCGCGAAAGCGGTGTTTCAGACACTTTGCTGGCGACTGACAGGACGCCTTCGCGAGCAAGCCCGCTCCCACCAGGAGATCTGTGTTTTATCTGACCGAACCCGGTAAATTGCCTGCACCCCAACCCGTATTCATGAGGAGAGCGCGCGTGTCGCCAAGCCTGTTCCGACGATAACCATCAGCCCGCTGTGCGTTTTTCGTTTCGCCCCTTTTTTCGGCTGCTCTTTATTACAGGCCCAGGTTCATGCCCGAATACGTCAATTGGCTCCGCCACGCGTCTCCCTACATCAATGCTCACCGCGACTGCACCTTCGTCGTCATGCTTCCCGGCGACGGCGTCGAGCATCCGAACTTCGGCAATATCGTCCACGACCTGGTCTTGCTGCACAGCCTCGGCGTGCGTCTGGTGCTGGTGCACGGTTCGCGCCCGCAGATCGAAACCCGCCTCGCCGCCCGTGGCCTGACCCCGCATTACCATCACGGCATGCGCATCACCGATGCCGCGACGCTCGAATGTGTGATCGATGCGGTCGGCCAGTTGCGCATAGCCATCGAAGCGCGGCTGTCCATGGACATGGCCTCGTCACCGATGCAGGGCTCACGTCTGCGCGTGGCCAGTGGCAACCTCGTCACCGCGCGGCCGATCGGCGTCCTCGAAGGCGTCGACTATCACCACACCGGCGAAGTGCGTCGGGTCGATCGCAAGGGCATCAATCGCCTGCTCGATGAGCGTTCGATCGTGCTGCTGTCGCCGCTGGGCTACTCGCCAACCGGCGAGATCTTCAACCTTGCCTGCGAAGACGTCGCCACCCGCGCCGCGATTGATCTGGGCGCGGACAAGCTACTGTTGTTCGGCGCCGAGCTTGGCCTGATCGACGAGAACGGCAAACTGGTGCGCGAACTGCGCCCACAACAGGTGCCGGCGCATTTGCAGCGTCTGGGCATGAGCAATTATCAAGCGGAGTTGCTCGACGCGGCTGCCGAAGCCTGCCGTGGCGGCGTGGCGCGTAGCCATATCGTCAGTTACGCCGAAGACGGCGCCCTGTTGACCGAGCTGTTCACCCGTGACGGTGGCGGTACGCTGGTCGCACAGGAGCAATTCGAACGGGTGCGCGAGGCGGCGATCGAAGACGTCGGCGGGTTGCTCGATCTGATCAGTCCGCTGGAAGAGCAGGGCATTCTGGTGCGCCGCTCGCGCGAAGTGCTGGAGCGCGAGATCGAACAGTTCAGCGTGGTCGAGCGCGAAGGCATGATCATCGCCTGTGCGGCGCTGTATCAGATTGCCGACTCCGATGCCGGCGAACTGGCGTGCCTGGCGGTGAACCCGGAGTATCGCCATGGCGGCCGTGGCGACGAATTGCTCGAGCGCATCGAAACCCGAGCGCGGGCGCAGGGTCTGAAGACCCTGTTCGTCCTCACCACACGGACCGCGCACTGGTTCCGCGAGCGCGGGTTCGAGCCGAGCAGCGTTGAACGCCTGCCGGCGGCACGGGCGTCGTTGTACAACTATCAGCGTAATTCGAAGATTTTCGAGAAGACGCTGTAATCGCGTCACGCCATCGATCGTTCCCACGCTCTGCGTGGGAATGCCTCAACGGACGCTCCGCGTTCGGCTTTTGATGGGACGCGGGCGTCCCGGGCTGCATCCCCACGCAGAGCGTGGGAACGATCAATGCACCTGTGGGAGCGAGCCTGCTCGCGAAGCTTTTATTGCGTTACGAATTTCGCGCTGACATACGGCGAATAATCCGGCAGCACAGTCTCGACCTTGCCCTGTTCCTTCAAAAATTTCGCGGTTTCGGCGATTGCCTTCGCGGTGCCGCCGTCCAGCAGCGCGGTGGTCTGCTGCGCCTGAGCATCCGGAAATGTGGAGCCGGCCAGCAGTTCCGGCACATCCGCCGCGTTGGCACCGGTCAATTTGGCGATTTTCTGTACTGGCACCGAGTCGGCCGTCCAGCTGTCTTTGTGCGCCGCGTAATCAGCGAACGAGTCCAGGGTGACCTTGGCAAATTTCGCCACAACCTCGGGATGCTTCTCGGCAAAGTCCTTGCGCGCCACCCAAACCTCAAAGGTCGGCGCGCCCCACTGGCCGACCTGGGCGGCGTCGGTCAGGGTCTTGCCGGTCTTGCGAATCTCGCCCAGCGCCGGCGACCAGACAAACGCCCCGTCAATGTCGCCCCGCTTCCACGCGGCGGCGATTTCCGCCGGTTGCAAGTTGACCACTTTGACTTGCGAAGTAGTCAGGCCCCAGTGCTTCAGCGCTCCGAGCAGACTGTAATGAGAGGTCGACACGAACGGCGTGGCGATGGTTTTGCCGACCAGATCCTGCGGCTTGTCGATGCCGCTGCCATTGCGCACCACCAAGGCTTCGGCGGCATTGATCTGCGCCGAAACAATAAACGCCACGATCGGCAGATTGCGCGAGGCCGCTGCAGCCAATGGGCTCGAGCCGAGGTTGCCGATCTGTACGTCGCCGGAAGCAATGGCGGTGACGACTTCCGGGCCGCTGTTGAAGCGCCGCCAGTCGATCTTCTTGCCAATGGTTTTTTCGTAGACGCCATCGGCCTGCGGCACTTTGCTCGGGTCGATGCCGGTTTGATAGCCCACGGTCAGACCGGCGGCCTGTGCGGAAAAAGAAAACAGCGCCGATACACAAACTGTAACAAATTGACTTGATAGTGCGCGTTTCGCCATGATGCGTCGCCTTTTCGAGGGGATTTGACGTGTTGGGAGCACGCCAAAGCTAATCGATCTAAAAAAAGGTCAACAAATACCATTTAGGAATGAGCTTAGGCGCCGATACGCTGTTTCCCAGCGCGGATGGCCATTAATGGGCCATATACCCGAATGGTATGAAAAAGGATGAATAAATTCTTTTTGGGATTATCAGGAAATCTTTACGCTGCAGGGACCCAGTCACCTGCGATTAGACGATGGTCGTAGACACACAAGGTTACGATTGACTTGGCAGTCACGGTCTGGCGCTAATCGCGCATCTTAGGATTCAGGGCAAATCGACCCCGAACCAGGAACACAAGAATTAGAACGAGAGGAGCGATACATGAACAAGTCCACCTTGGCCCTGGCTGTGGCCGTTGGGGTTATGGCGCAGCAGGCAGGCGCCGCCGGTTTCATCGAAGACAGCAAGGCTACTCTGGGGCTGCGTAACTTCTACATCAACACCGACAACCGTAACGGCACTGCCGAACCAAGTCGCAACGAAGAGTGGGGCCAAGGCTTCGACCTGCGCTTCATCTCGGGCTATACCCAAGGCACCGTCGGCTTCGGTATCGATGCCATCGGCCTGTTGGGCGTACGTCTGGATTCGGGCGGCGGCACCAACGGCAACGTTAACGGTGATGGCACCGCTGGCAGTGCCTACGGCGGCACTGTTTTCCCAAGCGAATCCAACGGTCAGGCGGTTGATAACTTCTCCAGCCTGGGTCTGACGGCCAAAGCCAAGATTTCCCAGACCGAACTGAAGCTGGGTACCTTGCAGCCGAAGAACCCGGTCATCGTCACCAACGACGGTCGTCTGCTGCCGCAAACCTGGCAGGGTGGCCAGATCACTTCCGGCGAGATCAAGGACCTGACGCTGGTCGGTGGCCAGATCGAGCACGTGAAAGGTCGTAACTCCAGCAACAATGAACAGCTGTCGATCGGTGGCGCAACTGCGCGTACCACAAACAGCAACAAGTTCATCTACGCGGGTGGTGACTACAAAATCACCAAAGACCTGACAGCCCAGTACTACTACGGCAATCTGGAAAACTTCTACAAGCAACACTTCCTGGGTCTGGTGCATAACTGGTCGATTGGCCCAGGTGTGTTGAAGTCCGACTTCCGTTACTTCAATAGCTCCGATGACGGCCGCAATGGCAACGATTCGGACTACTTCAGCAACGGTGCGTACGGCAACAGTACGCTGGGTAACGGCAAAGGCAAGGTCGACAACAACCTGTACAGCGGCTTGTTCCTGTACACCGTTGCCGGTCACACCTTTGGTGGCGGCTATCAGGTGAGCAACGGCAGCAGCGACTTCCCTTGGCTGAACCAGGGTGACGGTTCGTCGAACTACACGATCACCGACATGCAGATCCAGAAGTTCGCCCGCGCCGGCGAGCGCACCTGGCAAGCACGCTACTCCTATGACTTCGCCAAAGTTGGCGTGCCAGGCCTGACCGCCGGCATGGTTTACCTGCGCGGTGACAACGTAGATACCTACGCTCGTCGCGTCCAGACTTCCAATGGCGCTTCCGAGTGGGAACGCGATCTGACCGTAGCGTACGTTGTTCCAGAAGGCCCGTTGAAAAACGTCGGCTTCATGTGGAAAAACGCTTCGTGGCGCACCGACATCGCCGGTCAACGCGACCAGGACGAAAACCGCCTGATCCTCAGCTACTCGATCCCGCTGCTGTAACAGCTCGACCAAGTTACTGAAGCAAAAAAAAAGCCCCGTCCGGCATCGCGCCGGACGGGGCTTTTGCGTTTCGAGTCAGGCTCACCCCCGTAAGCCCTTCCCGATTTCCCTCTTTGCTGCAACTCAAGGCCTTCTCGAACCTTGCGTGAGATGTTCGTCGCGATACCGGTCGGTGTCCAATGAACAGATGTTTAATATTCTTTAATGTTCTAGATATCTAGTTATTTATTCTTTTTAACGCTGATCAATCACGAGCTACAGTTGTTGTCTCCCATCCCTCATCAGGAGCAGCACCATGAGCCTCAGACTCGGCGACATCGCCCCCGATTTCGAACAGGACTCCAGCGCCGGCAAGATTCGTTTCCACGAATGGCTGGGCGATAGCTGGGGTGTGCTGTTTTCCCATCCGGCGGATTTCACTCCGGTGTGCACCACCGAGCTGGGTTTCACCGCCAAGCTCAAGGATGAATTCAGCCAGCGTGGTGTCAAGGCCATCGCGCTGTCGGTCGACCCGGTCGACTCGCACCACAAGTGGATCGAGGACATCAACGAGACCCAGAACACCATTGTCAATTTCCCGATCCTGGCCGATGCCGATCGCAAGGTCTCCGATCTCTACGACCTGATCCACCCGAACGCCAACGACACGCTGACCGTGCGTTCACTGTTCGTGATTGATCCGAACAAGAAGATCCGCTTGACCATTACTTACCCGGCGAGCACCGGGCGCAACTTTCACGAGATCCTGCGGGTGATCGACTCGCTGCAACTCACCGACAACTACAAAGTCGCCACGCCGGCCAACTGGCAGGACGGTGAAGAAGTGGTAATCGTGCCGTCGCTCAAGGATGAGGACGAGATCAAACAGCGCTTCCCGAAAGGCTACCGCGCGGTGAAGCCGTACCTGCGCCTGACGCCGCAGCCGAACAAATGAATCAGTGAGATATTGGCCGTAGCTACCGGCGCTTTCGCGAGCAAGCCCGCTCCCACAGGGAGAACGCATTCCAAATGTGGGAGCGGGCTTGCCCCCGAAGGCGTCAGCGCAGGCAACCCGCAATTGAGCTTTAAGAGCCACGATGCAGGGGAATTTCGGCCGTCTCGACGGCCTTTTTTTTCGCCTGAATTCGGCTAAAAGGTATATCTCTTAAACGCATAACTAAATGAATAAATATGATTTATGGATATATAAATCAACTGGTAAGGTCACTGCCATTGAAGCGAGATCGCAGCCTGCGAATCGCCTGTAACGCTTAAAGGAATCTGCAATGCTGGTCGTCTCACTCGGTGGCAGCCCCAGCCTGCGCTCCCGTTCCGGAGTGCTGCTGGAGCGTTCGCAACGCTGGTTGCAGCAGCAAGGGGTGGAAGTGGTGAGTTATCAGGTACGGGATTTCCCGGCCGAGGATCTGCTCCACGCCCGCTTCGACAGCCCGAAGGTCCTCGACCTGCTGCAACAGATCGAAAACGCCGATGGCCTGCTGATCGCCACGCCGGTGTACAAGGCCTCGTTTTCCGGAGCGCTGAAGACCCTGCTGGATCTGCTGCCGGAACGTGCGCTGAGCCACAAGATTGTCTTGCCGATGGCCACCGGCGGCAGTATCGCCCACATGCTGGTGGTCGATTACGCGCTCAAGCCTGTGCTGTCGGCACTCAAAGCCCAGGAAATGCTGCAGGGTATTTTCGCCGAGGACAGCCAGATCGCTTACGGCGAAGGCAGTGCCGCCGCGCAACTGGCTCCAGCGCTGGAGCAGCGTCTGCATGAAGCGCTGGAGCAGTTTGTCGGCGCCATGGCGCGCCGGCCGAAACCGCTGGAGCCGGGCTTGTTGAACGAACGTTTGTTGAGTGCCCGCTGGAGCATTTGAGTCTCACCGCAATTTGAAGTACTGGCCTTACTCGCCCGCCAACGGGCAAGCAGGTGCAGCCACAACCCAACAGCAAAAAGGAGAGCGCCATGCGCCCTGTATTTTTGCGTCGTGGTCTGGTCGCTCTGTTTGCTGCGGCTGTGTCCATTGGCGCCATTACTCAAGCTCAAGCCGAGACCTTGCGGATCGGTTATCAGAAGTACGGCACGCTGGTGCTGCTCAAGGCCAAAGGCACGCTGGAAAAACGGCTGGCCGCCCAAGGCGTCGACGTGCAATGGACTGAATTCCCCGGCGGCCCGCAACTGCTCGAAGGTCTCAATGTCGGTTCGATCGACTTTGGCGTGACCGGCGAAACCCCGCCTGTGTTCGCCCAGGCCGCTGGCGCCGATCTGCTCTACGTGGCTTACGAACCGCCAGCGCCGCACAGCGAAGCGATCCTTGTGCCAAAAGACTCCCCGATCAAATCGGTGGCCGATCTCAAAGGCAAGAAAGTCGCGCTGAACAAAGGCTCCAACGTTCACTACTTGCTGGTGCGCGCACTGGAAGACGCCGGCCTCAAGTACAGCGACATTCAGACTGTGTTCCTGCCGCCGGCCGATGCCCGCGCCGCGTTCGAGCGTGGCAGCGTCGACGCCTGGGTCATCTGGGATCCGTACCAGGCGGCCGCCGAGAAGCAACTGCAAGCGCACACCCTGCGTGACGGCAAAGGCATCGTCGACAACCACCAGTTCTATCTCGCTACCAAACCTTACGCGCAGAAAAATCCCGAGGTGATCAAGACGCTCGTCGAAGAAGTGCGCGCGGTCGGCGAATGGTCGAAAGCCAATCCTGAGGACGTGACCCAACAGGTCGCGCCACTGCTCGGTCTGCCGGCAGACATCACCCTGACCTCGGTGAAACGCCAAGGCTACGGCGCGCTGTTCCTTACCCCGGACGTGGTCGCCGCACAACAGAAAATCGCCGACACGTTCTTCCAGCTCAAGCTGATTCCCAAGCCGCTGAGTATCAAGGACGTGATCTGGACCCCGCCGGCCACTGTGGCCCAAAGCTCCCAAGCGCAGTAATTCGAATCCACAAGGAGACCACTCCATGAGCCTCAACATTTTCTGGTTCCTGCCTACCCATGGCGACGGCCATTACCTTGGCACCGCCGAAGGCGCCCGCGCGGTCGACCACGGTTACCTGCAACAGGTTGCGCAAGCGGCGGATCGCCTCGGTTTTGGCGGTGTGCTGATTCCTACCGGGCGCTCCTGCGAAGACTCGTGGCTGGTGGCGGCCTCGCTGATTGCGGTGACCCAGCGTCTGAAATTTCTCGTTGCCCTGCGCCCCGGGATTATTTCCCCGACGGTTGCGGCCCGGCAGGCTGCGACGCTGGATCGTTTGTCCGGCGGGCGTGCGCTGTTCAATCTGGTAACCGGCGGCGACCCGGAAGAATTGGCGGGCGACGGTCTGTTCCTCAACCACGAAGAACGCTATCAGGCCTCGGTAGAATTCACCCGTATCTGGCGTCGCGTGCTGGAAGGCGAAACCGTTGATTACGACGGCGAGCACATCAGCGTCAAAGGCGCCAAGCTGCTCTATCCGCCGATCCAGCAACCGCGTCCGCCGCTGTATTTCGGCGGCTCATCGGAAGCGGCGCAGGATCTGGCCGCCGAGCAAGTGGAGATGGTCTTGACCTGGGGCGAGCCGCCAGCGGCCGTTGCCGAAAAAATTGCACAAGTCCGGGCCAAAGCCGCCAAGCTCGGACGCACCGTGCGCTTCGGTATTCGTCTGCATGTGATCGTCCGTGAAACCAGCGCCGAAGCCTGGCAAGCGGCGGACCGGCTGATTTCGCATCTGGACGACGACACCATCCAACGTGCGCAGGCCTCGCTGGCGCGCTTCGATTCGGTCGGCCAGCAACGCATGGCCGCGCTGCACGGCGGCAGCCGCGACAACCTCGAAGTCAGCCCGAACCTCTGGGCCGGCGTCGGTCTGGTACGTGGCGGCGCCGGTACGGCACTGGTCGGCGATGGCCCGACTGTGGCAGCGCGAGTCAAGGAATACGCTGATCTGGGCATCGATACGTTCATCTTCTCCGGTTATCCACACCTCGAAGAGTCGTATCGTGTGGCCGAGCTGCTGTTCCCGCACCTGGACGTCGAGCGCCCGGAACTGCCGAAAAGCGCCGGTTATGTCAGCCCGTTCGGCGAGATGGTTGCCAACGACATCCTGCCCAAAGCCGCGTCGCAGAGCTGAGGCGCGGCCATGAAGAAATTAATCCACAGCCTCGCGCCCTGGGCGCTGCCGGTGTTGCTGCTGGCGGTGTGGCAGTTGTCGGTGTCGGCGGGCTGGTTGTCGACGCGGATCCTGCCGGCACCGGTGGCAGTAATCGAAGCCGGCGTCAGTCTGGTGCGCAGCGGCGAGATCTGGACGCACCTGGCGATCAGCGGCTGGCGCGCGGCACTTGGTTTCACCATCGGCGGCAGCATTGGCCTGGTGCTGGGTTTCATCACCGGCCTGTCGAAGTGGGGCGAACGCCTGCTCGACAGCTCGGTGCAGATGATTCGCAACGTGCCGCATCTGGCGCTGATTCCGCTGGTGATTCTGTGGTTCGGCATTGATGAGTCGGCGAAGATTTTCCTCGTGGCGCTGGGCACGTTGTTCCCGATCTACCTCAACACTTACCACGGCATCCGCAACGTCGATCCAGCGCTGGTGGAGATGGCGCGCAGTTATGGCTTGAGCGGTTTCAGTCTGTTCCGGCAGGTGATTCTGCCGGGTGCGCTGCCTTCGATTCTGGTCGGTGTGCGTTTCGCGTTGGGCTTCATGTGGTTGACGCTGATCGTCGCTGAAACGATCTCGGCCAGCTCCGGTATCGGCTATCTGGCGATGAATGCCCGTGAGTTTTTGCAGACCGATGTGGTGGTACTGGCGATTCTGCTTTACGCGGTGCTGGGCAAACTCGCCGACCTCGCCGCCCGAGGGCTTGAACGTGTGTGGTTGCGCTGGCACCCGGCCTATCAGGTCGCCAAGGGAGGTGCGGCATGACCGCTCAACAACCTCCACGGCTGCTGCGCGGGATTCCGCTGGCGGTGCGCAACCTGCAGAAAACCTTCGGCGCGCGGCAGGTGCTGCGGGACATCGATTTGCATATTCCGGCGGGGCAGTTCGTCGCCGTGGTCGGGCGCAGCGGTTGTGGCAAGAGCACGTTCTTGCGCTTGCTGGCCGGTCTCGATCAACCAACTGGCGGCGACCTGCTCGCCGGCTCCGCGCCGCTCAGCCAGGCGCGTGACGATACGCGTCTGATGTTCCAGGAAGCGCGGCTGCTGCCGTGGAAAAGGATCATCGACAACGTCGGCCTCGGCCTCAAGGGTAACTGGCGCCAGCAAGCGCTGGATGCATTGGAAGCGGTGGGCCTGGCGGATCGCGCTCATGAATGGCCGGCGGCATTGTCCGGTGGCCAGAAGCAGCGCGTCGCGCTGGCCCGGGCGCTGATCCATCAACCGCGACTGCTGCTGCTCGACGAACCGCTCGGCGCGCTGGATGCACTGACCCGGATCGAGATGCAGCAACTGATCGAACGGCTCTGGCAGCAACACGGTTTTACCGTGCTGCTGGTGACCCACGATGTCAGTGAAGCGGTGGCGATTGCCGATCGGGTGATCCTGATCGAGGACGGCGAAGTCGGCCTCGACCTGCACGTCGAACTGCCGCGCCCACGCGCGCGCGGCTCGCATCGCCTGGCCGCACTGGAAACCGAAGTGCTCAACCGTGTTCTGTCCCTGCCCGGCGAACCGCCGACGCCGGAACCCGTTTCACCCCTGCCTGCGCAATTGCGTTGGGCGCAATAACTCAGTTTTATCAACGACAGGAATCAATGCCATGACTATCAAAGCCATCAACGTGCGCAACCAGTTCAAAGGCTCGATCAAGGAAATCGTCCTCGGCGACGTGCTGTCGGAAATCGACGTGCAGACCGCTTCGGGTATCGTCACTTCGGTGATCACCACTCGCTCGGTGAAAGAGCTGGAGCTGGTGGTGGGCAGTGAGGTGATTGCTTTCGTGAAATCCACCGAGGTGTCGATCGCCAAGTTGTAAGTCGGTGAGCAAAAAACAACCCCGAGGGTGTGAGCCCTGCGGGGTTTTTTTTGAAGATCAAAAGATCGCAGCCTTCGGCAGCTCCTACAGGGGGACGCATTCCAAGGTAGGAGCTGCCGAAGGCTGCGATCTATTAGCGTTTAGGTAGATAGGGCGGTAGATACAGGCCGATGTAGGCATCAAACACCCGCATCCCTTCCTCAGCCATGCGCGGGGTGATCTGGCCGTGCTGCTGCACCGAGCGGGCATAAACCCGGTCGCCCAGTTCCATCGCCAGGGCAAACACATCGACATCGTCCGGCAGCCTCGGCAGCTCGAAATGCTGGTCGAACAATTTGTGCATCAAATCGCCCAGCTCCAGGTCGTGCTGACGGTCGGCCTGGGTCACTTCGGTCAGGCCGTGTTGCGCCAGGATCAATTGCCGCGCAGCCGCGTCTTCGTCGTAGATTTCAAGCATGCGCTGTTCGACCAGTCGCGACAGATCTCGCCAGTCATGCAGGGCATCGTGATCGATCGGCGCTTGCAGGCAGGCGCGAAATGCCGCATGCACATCGGCGGTCAGCGCTTCGAGCAGCGCTGGGACGCTGGCGAAAAAGTGATACACGGAGGAGGGCGGAATCTGCGCGCGTTCGGCGACGCTGTAGATCGACAGGCTCGCCACGCCCTCGGCCGCCAGCAGCGTGCGCGCGGCGTCGAGTATCGAATCGATCCGGGCCTGGCTGCGAGCGCGGGGTTTGCGTGGGGTGACGAGTCGGCTCATTGAAATCTCCAGCGGGGGCAGCGGGCATTGTACGAGGCGACTTGCACCTTGTCTGCACGGGCCCATTGCCCCGGCTGGCCGTCTGCGACCTAGCCGCCGACCTCCACGCTACGGCCATTCAAGGGTTGCACCGGACGAGCGTTCATCGGGTACAGCGCCTGGAAAGCCTGCAGTTGTGCGGGAGACAGCGTCACCGCTGTGGAAAGGACATGCCAGCGAACACCTTCAGCACACGGTGGTGTCGTCAGGGAGCCAGCGTAGGCGTAGTAATGGCGGGTGGCAGGCAAAAGATCGGTAACGTTCAGCGTTTGCAGATTCATCACACCGCCCGCCTCCTTGGGCATGGCTTCCAAAATCAAATCCAGTGCCGGGTTGTGCGCCCCCTCTTCAAACAGCACTGCGACGACGGCCAGTTCGCCTGCAGCGCTACGGTGAACCAGATGCGCGCTCATTGGATAGGAGCGGCCCTGGATCTGTTCTTCGCTTGGCGTATGAAGGTGCAGCTGCACGAAGGAATAATCGCCGGACGCGAGGGTGAGACTGCCCGCATCCACGGGCGCCACCTGAATGGTATTACCGTTGTTCGAGACGACAGCTGCGCTCGGCTGATACGTGAAGACAAGGGGGGCAAGTCGAGTGTCGACTGCATCGCGGATGTCGATTGGCGATTGCGTCAGGCCGGACGAGCAAAGCGCATAGTCACTCTTCAGTTCGCTCCATTGTTCCGGCCCGGTGGGGGCGGCGTAACTCCATGTGGCGGCTTGCCCTGTGGTTGCCCCTGCGGTCGTGCATACACTGGTGATCAACAATGTAATGGCGGCGCTCATTAGCTGCTTTTTCATGAGGGTTACTCTCGGCACTGTGGAAAGAAAACCGGTCAGATCCCGGGGTTCTTGAGTGTGAGAGGGCGGCAGGGATTGCTCTGTAGGGTGACTTCGACGGACCCTGTAGGGCCATTCCGAGATTGCTGGTTGATCGGTAAGCATCAATTGCGGGCAAAAAAAACGCCGCAGGCTTTAAGGCCGGCGGCGTTGTTGTTACTGCAACCGCTTACACGGTATGCAAGTACCAGTTGTACTCAAGGTCGGAGATGGAGTGTTCGAATTCTTCCAGCTCGCTCTCCTTGCAGGCGACGAAGATATCGATGTACTTCGGATCGATGTACTTGGCCATCACCTCGCTGTCGTCCAGCTCGCGCAGGGCATCGCGCAAGTTGTTCGGCAGGCTTTGCTCGTTCTGCTCGTAGCTGTTGCCTTCGACAGGTGCGCCCGGCTCGATCTTGTTGACCAGACCGTGATGCACGCCGGCCAGCACCGAAGCCATCAGCAGGTACGGGTTGGCATCGGCGCCCGCCACGCGGTGTTCGATACGCACGGCATCGGCGGAGCCGGTCGGTACCCGAATCGCCACGGTGCGGTTGTCCAGGCCCCAGCACGGCGAGTTCGGTACGTAGAACTGCGCGCCGAAACGACGGTACGAGTTGACGTTCGGGCAGAGGAACGCCATCTGCGCGGGCAGGGTCTCGAGCACACCGCCGATCGCGTGACGCAGCGCGGCGTTCTGCTCGGGATCCTCGCTGGCAAAAATGTTCTTGCCGGCCTTGTCCAGAATCGAAATGTGCACGTGCAGACCATTGCCCGCCTGGCCCGGATACGGCTTGGCCATGAAGGTGGTGTCCATTTCATGGTCGTAGGCGATGTTCTTGATCAGACGCTTGAGCAGGACCGCGTAGTCGCACGCCTTGATCGGGTCGGCGACATGGTGCAGGTTCACTTCGAACTGCGCCGGGGCACTTTCCTTGACGATCGCATCGGCCGGAATGCCTTGCTCTTTGGCACCTTCCAGAATGTCCTGGAGGCAGTCGACGTATTCGTCAAGGTCGTCGATCAGGTAGACCTGGGTCGAATGCGGGCGTTTGCCGGAGATCGGCGAGCGTGGCGGCTGTGGACGGCCGTTCACGTTTTCCTGGTCGATCAGGTAGAACTCGAGTTCGAATGCGGCGCAGATGGTCAGGCCCAGTTCGTCGAACTTGGTCACCACCTGGCGCAGCACTTCACGGGGATCGGCGAAGAACGGATCGCCTTCGAGTTCGTGCATGGTCATCAGCAGTTGCGCGGTCGGGCGCTTCTGCCATGGCTCGTTGCACAGGGTGTCGGGGATTGGATAGCAGATACGATCGGCGTCGCCGATGTCCAGGCCCAGGCCGGTGCTTTCCACCGTGGAGCCATTGATATCCAGAGCAAATAGAGAGGCCGGCAGGTTGATGCCTT
>NZ_JBITTW010000011.1:0-27364 GCF_044542195.1 Pseudomonas sp. NPDC079367 | reverse complement strand
ACGTACCCCCCCCCCCCCCCCCCCCCCCCCCCCCCCCCCCCCCCCCCCCCCCCCCCCCCCACCCCCCCCCCCCCCCCCCCCCCCCCCCCCGCCCCCCCCCCCCACCCACCCCCCCCACCACCTTTGTTGTTAAAAATATCAATCATTGATCTTTTCTGGTTTCAGTCAACCCGAACGGCCTGCCGAAGTCAAGCGAGGCCTTTTTTGCCCCGAAAAAGCGCTTGAAGGGCATTTATGGGGCACTTTGGGGCATTTTTTCAAACCTTGAACGTTGCTCAGCTGCGGGCTTGAGCAGGCCGTGTTGTATTTTTTACGGGGGTGTTGTGTAAAAAAATGAACAAGGCTAAGCTCCGGTCAAACCCATAACAGCAATAATACCGGGGTGCTTCATGTCTCGCCTGCCGTTAATCGGCATCACCGACTGCTCGCAACAGTCCGGTCTGCATGCTCATCACATCAGTGGCGATCAATCCGTCCGTAGCGCAGCCAGCAAGGCGCGCAGCCTGTCGACGAGACTCTCGTCAACATCCGGCACAACGGCACCGTCCGATATTCTGGACGTCGGGCACAGCATCCGCTTTATGGCGTCTCCTTCCACTATAGAACTCTTTCCCACTCAAAGCGCGTGCCGCACTCAGCGTCGTGCTTGTGATTCTGCACGTTTGCAAAGTGCACGGGAAATGCAACGCCAGCGTAAAGGGCAGGTAAGCTCCTCTTTCATTGTCTATGCGCGGTGCCAGGCGTAAGCCGGCACTGCGCGAGCAAGCCCCCTTAACGCGACGCCCCAAGCGTCAAAATTGCCTGACATCGCGTCAGGAGACTCAGCCCAGAGGCATTTATGAGTAACAACCTCGACCAGCTCACCGATTGGTTGAAAGACCGCAAGATCACAGAAGTCGAATGCATGATCGGCGACTTGACCGGCATCACCCGGGGCAAGATTTCGCCGACCAACAAGTTCATCGCCGAAAAAGGCATGCGTCTGCCGGAAAGTGTTTTGTTGCAGACCGTGACCGGTGACTACGTCGAAGACGACATCTATTACGAACTGCTCGACCCGGCCGACATCGACATGATCTGCCGCCCCGACCAGAACGCCGTGTACCTGGTGCCGTGGGCCATCGAGCCGACCGCGCAGGTAATCCACGACACCTATGACAAGCAAGGCAACCCGATCGAGCTGTCGCCGCGCAACGTCCTCAAGAAGGTTCTCAAGCTGTATGCCGACAAGGGCTGGCAGCCGATCGTCGCGCCGGAAATGGAGTTCTACCTGACCAAGCGCAGTGACGACCCTGACTATCCGTTGCAGCCGCCGATTGGTCGCTCCGGTCGCCCGGAAATCGGTCGTCAGTCGTTCTCCATCGAAGCGGCCAACGAATTCGATCCGCTGTTCGAAGACGTCTACGACTGGTGCGAACTGCAGGAGCTGGATCTCGACACGCTGATCCACGAAGACGGCACGGCGCAGATGGAAATCAACTTCCGTCACGGTGACGCACTGTCGCTGGCCGACCAGATTCTGGTGTTCAAACGCACCATGCGCGAAGCGGCGCTCAAGCACGACGTGGCCGCGACCTTCATGGCCAAACCGATGACCGGCGAGCCGGGCAGTGCCATGCACCTGCACCAGAGCATCATCGACATCCACACCGGCAAGAACGTCTTCTCCAACGAAGACGGGACCATGAGCCAGTTGTTCCTGCACCACATCGGTGGCCTGCAGAAACTGATCCCCGAGCTGTTGCCGCTGTTCGCTCCCAACGTCAACTCGTTCCGCCGCTTCCTGCCGGACACTTCGGCACCAGTGAACGTCGAGTGGGGCGAAGAAAACCGCACCGTCGGCCTGCGCGTACCGGACGCCGGCCCGCAGAACCGCCGCGTGGAAAACCGCTTGCCGGGCGCCGACGCCAACCCGTACCTGGCGATTGCCGCGAGCCTGCTCTGCGGCTACATCGGTATGGTCGAAGGCCTCAACCCGAGCGCGCCAGTGGTCGGCCGTGGTTACGAGCGCCGCAACCTGCGTCTGCCGCTGACCATCGAAGACGCGCTGGAGCGTATGGAGAACAGCAAGACCGTGGAGAAATACCTCGGCAAGACCTTCATCACCGGCTACGTCGCGGTCAAGCGGGCCGAGCATGAAAACTTCAAGCGCGTGATCAGTTCCTGGGAGCGTGAGTACCTGCTCTTCGCCGTCTGATACGCCGGGCGCGCTGCGCAGGCGGCGCGCCTTCACCGATAACAAGGAGAATTGGCATGACCAGCAACAACCCGCAAACCCGTGAGTGGCAAGCGCTGAGCAGCGATCACCACCTGGCCCCGTTCAGCGACTTCAAACAGCTGAAAGAGAAGGGCCCGCGGATCATCACCAACGCCAAGGGCGTTTACCTGTGGGACAGCGAAGGCAACAAGATCCTCGACGGCATGGCCGGCCTGTGGTGTGTGGCGATCGGTTACGGTCGCGATGAACTGGCCGATGCCGCCGCCAAACAGATGCGCGAGCTGCCGTACTACAACCTGTTCTTCCAGACGGCCCACCCGCCGGCGCTGGAACTGGCCAAGTCGATTGCCGACGTTGCGCCAGAAGGCATGAACCACGTGTTCTTCACCGGCTCCGGCTCCGAAGGCAACGACACCATGCTGCGCATGGTTCGCCACTACTGGGCGATCAAGGGCCAGCCGAACAAGAAAGTCATCATCAGCCGCAAAAACGGTTATCACGGTTCCACCGTGGCTGGCGCCAGCCTCGGCGGCATGACCTATATGCACGAACAGGGCGACTTGCCGATCCCGGGCATCGTTCATATCGCGCAGCCGTACTGGTTCGCCGAGGGCGGCGACATGACGCCGGAAGAGTTCGGCATCTGGGCGGCCAATCAGCTCGAAGAAAAGATTCTCGAAGTCGGTGTCGACAATGTCGGTGCCTTTATTGCCGAGCCGATCCAGGGTGCCGGTGGCGTGATCATTCCGCCCGATACCTACTGGCCGCGCATCAAGGAAATCCTCGCCAAGTACGACATTCTGTTTGTGGCCGATGAAGTGATCTGCGGTTTCGGCCGCACCGGTGAGTGGTTCGGTAGCGATTTCTACGACCTCAAACCGGACATGATGACCATCGCCAAAGGCCTGACCTCCGGTTACATCCCGATGGGTGGCCTGATCGTGCGTGATTCGGTGGTAGCCGTGCTCAATGAAGGCGGCGATTTCAACCACGGCTTCACCTATTCCGGGCATCCGGTGGCAGCGGCGGTGGGCCTGGAAAACATCCGCATTCTGCGCGATGAAAAAATTATCGAGAACGCCCACAACGAAACGGCACCGTATTTGCAGAAACGTCTGCGCGAGCTGAACGATCATCCGTTGGTGGGTGAAGTTCGCGGCGTCGGTCTGCTGGGGGCGATCGAGCTGGTGCAGGACAAGGCCACGCGCAAGCGTTACGAAGGCAAGGGCGTCGGTATGATCTGCCGGCAGTTCTGCTTCGACAACGGCCTGATCATGCGCGCGGTGGGCGACACGATGATCATCGCGCCGCCGCTGGTGATCAGCAAAGCCGAGATCGATGAGTTGGTTACAAAGGCACGCAAGTGTCTGGATCTGACCCTCGGTGCGCTGCAGGGCTAAGTGCTAGGCTTTGAGCGAGCAGGTTGCGGCTTGCTCGGTCAAAGCTGTCAGAAAGGCCGGTCTTTTGTTGAAAGACCGCCTCGGATCTTGCCAGACTAGCCGCGGTTCCAGTTGTCCGGGGTCGGCCGCTGAACAATGTGGTTCAAAAAAGAAAAATTTGGAGCATGACGCATGAAGGCATTAGGTAAAAAGCTTGCTGGCAAGACACTTCTCGCGCTGTCCGTGGCGGGCATGATGGCGGGTGCGGTTCACGCGGACGACAAAGTGCTGCACGTTTACAACTGGTCCGATTACATTGCGCCGGACACTGTGGCCAATTTCGAAAAAGCCACCGGGATCAAAGTCGTTTACGACGTCTTCGACAGTAACGAAACCCTGGAAGCCAAGTTGCTGGCCGGCAAATCCGGTTACGACATCGTGGTGCCTTCCAACAACTTCCTCGCCAAGCAGATCAAGGCCGGCGTTTACCAGGAGCTGGACAAGTCCAGGCTGCCGAACTGGAAAAACCTCGACGAAGACCTGCTCAAGGCCGTTGGCGACGCCAGCGACCAGGGCAACAAACACGCCTTCCCGTACATGTGGGGCTCGATCGGCATCGGCTACAACCCGGCCAAGGTCAAGGCTGCGCTGGGCATCGACAAGATCGATTCGTGGGACGTGGTGTTCAAGCCGGAAAACATCGAGAAACTCAAAAGCTGTGGCGTGAGCTTCCTCGATGCACCGACCGAAATGATTCCGGCCGCATTGCACTATCTGGGCAAGCCGACCGACAGCAAGGACAAGGCTGATCTGAAAGCCGCCGAAGACCTGTTCCTGAAGATTCGTCCGTCGGTCGCCTACTTCCACTCCTCCAAGTACATCTCGGACCTGGCCAACGGCAACATCTGCGTCGCTGTCGGTTACTCGGGTGACCTGGAGCAGTCCAAGACCCGCGCCCAGGAAGCGGGTGACAAGGTCAAACTGGCTTACACCATTCCGAAAGAAGGCGCCGGGACTTTCTATGACATGGTCGCCATTCCCAAGGACGCCGAAAACGTCGAAGCCGCCTACAAGTTCATGAACTACCTGCTCGAGCCGCAAGTGATGGCCGGCATCACCAACGCCGTGCGTTTCCCGAACGGCAACAAGGCGGCCACGCCATTGGTAGACAAGGACATCACCAGCGATCCGAGCATCTACCCGTCGGCTGAAGTGAAGAAACAGCTCTACGCGATCAGTGACCTGGACGCGGCGACTCTGCGCCTGATCACGCGCAGCTGGACCAAAATCAAATCGGGCAAATAAGCCGGTTTGCTGCAGCAACCACTGGCCGTCGTCGCCGCGACGGCGGCCAGCGGATAATTAATTGACAGAAAGTTTTGCTGGATCGGTTTTTCGAGGGTAAGTTGCGCGCCGGTTTTGTTGTCGGGCAGCCATGGCTGTCATGCAGCGCGGGCAACTTGGGCCCAATCCATTTAGAGGACCTCCACTTGCCTGTATTTTCTTCTTTGCGCAAAGCCCTGCTGGTCGCTGCCGGCCTGACCATCGCTGTCGGAGCCCAGGCCGCCGGTACGGTGCATATTTATAACTGGTCCGATTACATCGGCGAATCGACCCTGGCCGACTTCGAGAAAGACACCGGGATCAAACCGGTCTACGACGTCTTCGACTCCAACGAAACCCTGGAAGGCAAGCTGCTCGCCGGGCGTACCGGTTACGATGTGGTCGTGCCGTCGAACCACTTCCTCGGCAAGCAGATCAAGGCGGGCGCGTTCCAGAAGCTCGACAAGGCGCAGCTGCCGAATTATTCCAACCTCGACCCGGTGCTGCTCAAGCGCCTGGAGCAGAACGATCCCGGCAACCTCTACGCCGTGCCGTATCTGTGGGGCACCAACGGCATCGGCTACAACGTCGACAAAGTCAAAGCTGTGCTGGGTATCGACAAGATCGATTCCTGGGCCGTGCTGTTCGAGCCGGAAAACATCAAGAAGCTGCACAGCTGCGGCGTCGCGTTCCTCGATTCGGCTGATGAAATGATGCCGACCATGCTCAATTACCTGGGCCTGAACGCCAACAGCACCAACACCAAGGATTACGAAAAAGCCACCGCCAAGCTGCTCGCGGTGCGTCCGTACGTGACCTATTTTCATTCCTCGAAGTACATCGGCGATCTGGCCAACGGCGACATCTGCGTGGCGATCGGTTTCTCCGGCGACATCTTCCAGGCGAAGAACCGTGCCGAGGAAGCCAAGAAGGGCGTCAACATCGCCTACTCGATCCCGAAAGAGGGTGGTGCGCTGTGGTTCGACATGCTGGCAATCCCCAAGGATTCGCCCAACGTCAAAGAGGCCCACGCCTTCATCAACTATTTGCTGAAACCTGAGGTGATCGCCCAGGTCAGTGATTACGTCGGTTACGCCAACCCCAACCCGGGTTCGGACAAGCTGATGGAACAATCCATTCGCACCGATGAAGCGGTTTACCCACCGCAAGCAGTCCTCGACAAGACCTACGTGTCGACCGAGTTGCCAGCCAATATTCAGCGTTTGATGACCCGCAGCTGGACCAAGGTCAAGTCGGGCAAATAACGCACAAACTATCCAGGGTTCGTCTTGCGTGGCGAACTGCTGCTTCTGTTGGGAGTTTCGTAAATGGCAGTTGCCTCCGGCGCCTACAAGAAAGCCCTCGAGGGCGACCAGACACCGAAACAGGTGCTGGTCAAAATCGACCGGGTCACGAAGAAGTTCGACGAGACGATTGCCGTGGACGACGTGTCCCTGGAAATCAAGAAGGGCGAGATTTTTGCTCTGCTCGGCGGTTCGGGATCGGGCAAATCCACCTTGCTACGGATGCTCGCAGGCTTCGAACGGCCCACGGAAGGGCGGATTTTTCTCGACGGTGTGGACATCACCGACATGCCGCCGTACGACCGTCCGATCAACATGATGTTTCAGTCCTACGCATTGTTCCCGCACATGACCGTGGCGCAGAACATCGCCTTCGGCCTGCGGCAGGACAAGATTCCCAAAGCTGAAATCGACGCCCGTGTGGCCGAGATGCTCAAGCTGGTGCAGATGAGCCAGTACGCCAAGCGCAAGCCGCATCAACTGTCCGGCGGCCAACGTCAGCGCGTGGCACTGGCACGCTCGCTGGCCAAGCGGCCGAAACTGCTGCTGCTCGACGAACCGATGGGCGCACTGGACAAGAAACTGCGTTCGCAGATGCAACTGGAACTGGTGGAAATCATCGAGCGCGTCGGCGTGACCTGCGTGATGGTGACCCACGACCAGGAAGAAGCCATGACCATGGCCGAGCGCATCGCGATCATGCACCTGGGCTGGATCGCCCAGATCGGCAGCCCGATCGACATCTACGAAACCCCGACCAGCCGACTGGTCTGCGAATTCATCGGCAACGTCAACATCTTCGAAGGCGAAGTGATCGACGACGCCGAGGGCCACGCGACCATCACCTGCAAGGACCTCGACCGGCAGATCTACGTCGGCCATGGCATCAGTACCTCGGTGCAGGACAAGTCGGTCACCTACGCGATTCGTCCGGAGAAACTGCTGGTCACCGCCGAGATGCCGACCTGCGAGTACAACTGGTCGAGCGGCAAGGTTCACGACATCGCCTATCTGGGCGGTCACTCGGTGTTCTATGTCGAGTTGCCGAGCGGCAAACTGGTGCAGTCGTTCGTGGCCAACGCCGAACGCCGTGGCGCGCGTCCGACCTGGGGCGATCAGGTCTACGTGTGGTGGGAAGACGACAGCGGCGTGGTACTTCGCTCATGAACATGCGCAAATTCAAACGCCGTATGAACCGAATCATCCCCAATGGCCGGCAAATGGTCATCGGCGTGCCGTTCATCTGGCTGTTCCTGTTCTTCATGCTGCCGTTCTTCATCGTTCTGAAGATCAGTTTTGCCGAAGCCGACGTGGCGATCCCGCCGTACACCGAGATCTACACGTTTGCCGAGCAGAAGCTGCAATTGCTGCTGAACCTGGGCAACTATGCGCTGCTGAGCGACGACGATTTGTACATCGCCGCCTACCTCGGCTCGCTGAAAATGGCCTTCATCAGCACGCTGCTGTGCCTGCTGATCGGCTATCCGATGGCTTACGCCATTGCCAGTGCGCGCAAAGAGCTGCAAACGGTGCTGGTACTGCTGATCATGATGCCGACCTGGACCGCAATCCTGATCCGCGTTTATGCCTGGATGGGCATCCTCAGCAACAACGGCCTGCTCAACGGCTTCCTGATGAGCATGGGCCTGATCGACGAGCCGCTGCAGATCCTCAACACCAACCTGGCGGTGTACATCGGGATTGTCTATTCGTACCTGCCGTTCATGATCCTGCCGCTGTACGCCAACCTGGTCAAACACGATCAGAGTTTGCTGGAAGCCGCATCGGATCTGGGTTCGAGCACTTTCAACAGCTTCTGGAAAATCACCATTCCGCTGTCCAAGAACGGGATTATCGCCGGCTGCATGCTGGTATTCATTCCGGTGGTCGGTGAGTTCGTCATCCCGGAACTGCTCGGCGGCCCGGAAACCCTGATGATCGGTAAGGTGCTCTGGCAAGAGTTCTTCAACAACCGCGACTGGCCGGTGGCATCCGCCCTGGCGGTGGTGATGCTGGCGATCCTGATTGTGCCGATCATCCTGTTCAACCGCAGTCAGGCCAAGGAAATGGAGGGTAAAGAATGAAGCGCTTCCGTTTCTCCAGCCTGATGCTGGTACTGGGTCTGATCTTCATCTATCTGCCGATGCTGATCCTGGTGATCTACTCGTTCAACGCTTCCAAACTGGTGACGGTGTGGGGCGGCTGGTCGATCAAGTGGTACGTCGGCCTGCTCGACAACTCGCAACTGATGGGCTCGGTGCTGCGTTCGCTGGAAATCGCTTGCTACACCGCGGTTGCCGCGGTGGCGCTGGGTACGCTGGCAGCGTTCGTGTTGACCCGCATCACGCGCTTCAAGGGCCGTACGCTGTTCGGCGGCCTGGTGACGGCGCCGCTGGTGATGCCGGAAGTGATCACCGGTCTGTCGCTGTTGCTGTTGTTCGTGGCCATGGCGCAGATGATCGGCTGGCCGCAGGAGCGCGGCATCGTCACCATCTGGATCGCCCACACCACGTTCTGCGCGGCGTATGTGGCGGTGGTGGTGTCGGCGCGTTTGCGCGAGCTGGATCTGTCTATCGAAGAGGCGGCAATGGACTTGGGCGCGCGGCCGTGGAAGGTGTTCTTCCTGATCACCATCCCGATGATCGCGCCGTCGCTGGCGGCGGGCGGCATGATGTCGTTCGCCCTGTCGCTGGATGACCTGGTGCTGGCGAGCTTCGTGTCCGGCCCGGGTTCGACGACCCTGCCGATGGAAGTGTTCTCGGCGGTGCGCCTGGGTGTGAAACCGGAGATCAACGCGGTGGCGAGCCTGATTCTGCTGGCGGTGTCGCTGGTGACTTTCCTCGTCTGGTTCTTCAGCCGCCGCGCCGAAGAGTCGCGCAAGAAAGCCATCCAGCAGGCTATCGAAGAAAGTGCGGCCGATTCGTGGAAGCAACCGGACGCGCGTCGCGCGCCTGCGCCGGAAGCGGCGTGAGCCCTATCGGGTTGGTCGTTTTCTCAAGAGCAACCCAAATCGAAATGGGGGAGCGTGCTTGCTCGCGAAGAGGGCGTGTCAGTCGACTGAAATGTTGTCTGACCCACCGCATTCGCGAGCAAGCCCGCTCCCACATTTTGTTCCATGCAGTCCAAGGGGATTGGCGGATGACCTCAACGAAGTTCAGCGGTTTGAACCCCGGCTCCTGATCCACCAGCACATCGGTCTTCACATTGCCGAACGTCATCTGCGGACGATGACGCACTCCTTGAAACCTTCGCCGCGTGGATGCGCATGCACCACGGCTTCGCGCTGCACGCTGCTGAACGCCGCATAGTCCATCGCCAGCATGTCCATCTCCGCCCCCGCGGTGACCAGCGACACGCTCGGACGCAGATGCTTCGGCACGCCCGGTGTCGTATGCAAGGCAATCGATAACCAGACCTGCCCGATATCGTCCTCGCTCAGCCCGTACGGCATTTCCTCGTCGAAACGCCGTTGTGGCGCTGCCTGTAAATCGTGCCGGGTTTGGATTGGCCAGGGTTGGCTCGCTCAACCAGCCGGAGACGGTCTCAGTGGAATCGGGCTTGCTCGCGAAAGCGGTGTGTCATTCGACATCCATATCGCGTGAGATGGCCTCTTCGCGAGCAAGCTCGCTCCCACATTGGAATGCATGTCCCTGTGGGAGCGGGCTTGCTCGCGAAGGGGCCTGTGCAGGCGTTATAAATCTATTGGGCACCCCGCATCGGCAGTAGCTTCAAGGTACTGCGCGTATTCGCCAGCACCTCTTCCTCACTGAAGTGCGCCTGCACATAAATCCCCTCTACGTACGCCTCAGCCTGGTCGTCGTAATGACGATCAAACGGCACGCCACTCTGGCCGACCGGATTGATCGTCAAACCATGCACCGCATCGGCAAAATCAACCAGACGCCGTGTCGACGGCCCATAGGTCACCGGCCACGGCGCCGGGCCGATCTTCGCCGAGAGGTTGTTCGGCACTTCATGGCTGCCCGGCGCCGCGAACGGCCCGACATTGAACAAGCGATCCAGCGGCTTCTGCTGCCCCAGCGGGTGGCCATGAGTGAGGGTGTGCGCCGCGCCCCACTGCCAGCCCGCCACGTTGTCGCCGAGGGTCAGTTTCAGATGCGCCATGCTTGCCGCCCACGCCATGCGCACGACATCGGCGCGGGTTTCTCTGGCCGGCGTGCTGCGGTTGTCCCACCAGGGCGAATCGGCCTGCGCCGCCAGGCGTGGCAACGCCGAATCGATCACCCGCGTCGACAGCAGGGTTTCGAAAAAGTCATTACCCAACTCATCGCGCATCGCCGCGTCGGCAAGGTCGTAGAGGAACTGGTTGAACACCGTCGCGCTGACCGAATTCAACGGATAGTCGCCGGGCCACTGCGCCAGTTGCTCAAGCAGTTTCAGCTGCGCCGGATCACTGACCACCTCTCGCAACACCGGCAACAGCGGCGCCAACAGGCGCGGGCCATAACCGGTCGCCGTGCCCAGTTGCAGCTTCTGGTTGGCCTCGTTGCTCAACTTCACCCGGTTGTCGCTGAGCTGGCGGTCGAGCTGCTGACCGCGATCAGCAAGGTTGTAGTAACCGGGAATCTCCATACCGGTCGGCGACACGGGCTGGAAGTTGGCCGAGACGATATAGCCGCGCGCCGGGTTCTCTTCCTGCGGATTGGCGCTGAACGGGTAGTAGCCGTCCTTGTCCGCCTCAGCCGTGCTGCCGTCAAGAATGAAGCCCGGTTTTACCCCGGCTGGACGTTTGGGCAGTAGCGCCGAGGCCCACCAGGCGATATCGCCTCTGGCATTGGCGTAAACCAGATTCAGCCCCGGCGCCTGCACCTTGGCCGCCGCCGCGCGGGCCTTGGCCAAGGTGTCGGCGCGGTTGAGCTGGTAGAAGCCGTCGAGGATCGGGTTGGGTGTTTCGAGGAAGGCCCACCACATCGCGATCGGGGTCTTGCCGGCAGCGCTGCCAAGAGCATCGTTGACGATTGGCCCGTGCGGGGACTGGCGCAAGGTGAGGGTCACCGGCGCCTGCCCCTTCACATTGATCTGTTGTTCGGTGACGAGCATCTCGGTCCACTGACCGCGATACCAGACCTGATCGGGGTTGTCCGGGTTGACCTTCTCGGCGATCAGGTCGAGATCGTCGTTCTGGAACATTGTCAGGCTCCAGCCGAAATCGAGGTTGTGTCCCAGAAACGCGAACGGCACCAGTGCCTGATGATGGCCGTACAACTCGAAACCCGGCGCCGACAGCTGCGCCTCGTACCACACCGACGGCACCGAAAAGCGGATATGCGGATCGCCGGCCAGCAACGGCTTGCCACTCTGGCTGCGGCTGCCGGCAATCACCCAGGCGTTGCTGCCTTCAAACTGCGGCAGGCCGTTGTCGAGCAGCGCCTGTTCGCTGAGGCGGGCGAGGGCGGTGAGGTCCTGCCAGTCGCCGGCGGCAAGGGCCGGTGCGTGCCGGGTGTGATCGGTGGCCAGAACGCCTTTGGCCCGCCAGTCGAGATCGAACACATCGAGGTAATCGGCGCCGAGCTGATCGCGTACGTAGGTCAGCAGCGGCTCGGTGCGAAACGCGGCGGCAAAGCTGTAGGCCATGTAGCCGGCGACGCTGATGCTGTCTTCGGCCGTGAACGGCCGCTTGGGGATGCCCAGCACGTCGAACTCGATCGGCGCGGCGTGGGTGTCCTGATACTGGTTGATGCCATCCAGATAAGCTTGCAGGCCTTTCCACGCCGGCGACTGTTTGTCGAGGCTGGCGACGTAACTGGCCGCGCGCTCGCGGATGCGCAGGCTGCGAAACAGTTTGTCGGTGTCGAGCAGCTTCGGCCCGAGCACTTCGGCCAGTTCGCCCCGCGCGAGCCGGCGCATGGCTTCCATCTGGAACAACCGGTCCTGCGCGTGCACATAACCGAGGGCGCGATAGAGGTCGGTCTCGTTCTCCGCGCGGATATGCGGCACGCCGCGCTCGTCGTAGCGCACGGTCACCGAGCCTTGCAGGTTGCGCAGTTCCACCTGGCCCTGGCGCGTCGGCTGCTTGCTGTAGATGTAGCTGCCGGCGGCGCAAAGCAGGACAACGATGAGCAAGGCAACAATGGTGAACGCACGCTTCATGGTGACTCCTTGTGCAGGCGAGAGGGCCGCCCATCGGGCTGCAAACATTTAGCACAGAGCGTCTGTGCGCTGCAGCGCTGTCCTCGAAAAGTCCGGAATGCCTTACTTGGACTCCACCGGCCACGGGCAATAACAACCCACCGCCAAAGTGTGCGTGGCATTCACCGGGCGATCTTCCGTGAGGGCGTGCAGGATCGGTTCGATGAAGCTGTTGCTGGAGTTGCAGGTCAGGCCTTCGCTGTAGGGGCCGAAGTAGGCCAGTTTGCCGCTGCGGTCCCAGATTGCCACGGCCGGGCTGGCGGGGATCTGTTCGGAGCCGGGCAGGACGATGATGGTTTTCAGGCCGGCGAGGGTGGCGGGCAACTGGCCGTGGCTGCCGGGTTTTTGCACGGCGAAGAACTCCACGCCGCGAGTGCCGAACTGTTCGACCATCTCGCTCAGGTGCTGCTGATTGCCGACGTTGCATGGGCAGGCCGGGTCCCAGAAGTGCACGAGGCGGATATTGCCCGGCCCGGCGAGATTGTCCGGCAGGCGCAACGGGTCGCCGGAAAATACCGCGGTATGTTCGCTGAAGGCGCGCAGATAGCGGCCTTGAAACCAGTCATACGCCGCCCACAGCACCCCGGCGCAGATCAGCGCGAGCAGGCTGGCGAACATTGCGGAGCGGTAGGGCGAACGCATGGTTTTCGATCCTCGAAAGGCCGGCTAGCTTGCCATGTCTGTCACTACAGATGAATATCGCAGGCCGATAAAGTCTGTTTACCGCTTTGGAATGTCCGCATGCCTGATACTTTCGACCCCGATCATTTACGCGCGAGCCTCAAGCCGTTGGCCGAGTGGCAGCCGTTATCGGACGAGGCGAAGGCTTATCAGCGCTTCTACAAGACTGACTTCGCCGAGCGCGATGTCTGGCGTGGCATGGGGCGTTTCGACGTCGATGGTTACGAGTTGGTCAGCCATTGCTGGTGGCCGGAGAAGGTCAAGGCGACGCTGTTTCTGCTGCATGGTTACTACGATCACGTCGGCCTGTACCGGCATGTGATCGAGTGGGCGCTGGATCAGGATTTTGCCGTGATCGCCTGCGACTTGCCGGGGCACGGATTGTCGAGCGGGCCACGGGCGAGCATTCGTGATTTCGCTGAATATCAGCACATGCTGCAAGCGTTGTTCGCTGAAGCCAACTCGATCGCGCTGCCGCAGCCTTGGCATTTGTGCGGGCAGAGCACCGGGGGCGCGATTGTCGTCGATCACCTGCTCAACCATGGCGAGAACAGCCCGGCGCAAGGCCAGGTGATTCTGTTGGCGCCGTTGGTAAGGCCGAGGGCGTGGGGCTGGTCGCAGTTGAGTTATTACCTGCTGCGGCCATTCGTGCGGGGCATCGCGCGCCGCTTTAGCGAAAACTCCAACGATCCGGATTTCCTGCCGTTTCTCCAAGCCGATCCGCTACAGCCAAGGCGCCTGCCGACGAGATGGGTGGGCGCACTGTCGCGCTGGATCATCCGCGTCGAGCACGCGAAAAAAAGCCCGCGACGACCTCTGATCATTCAGGGGCAGGCGGACATGACCGTGGACTGGCAGCACAATCTGCAAGTGTTGAAGTGGAAGTTCGACCGGCCGCAGATTCTGCTGTTGGCCGAGGCACGGCATCATCTGGCGAATGAAACGGCGGAGATGCGCGAGGAGTATTTCGAGTTCTTGAGCAAGCGGATCAGGGGCCGGAATCTCTAGTGCCTGGGAGGGCCTCTTCGCGAGCAGGCTCGCTCCCACAGTGGAATGCATTACAACCTGTGGAAGCGAGCCTGCTCGCGATGTGATCTTTCAGGCACCGAACATCACTGGCCGACCGCCAACCCCGCCCGAATCGCCGCCAGTGCCGCCTGGTAGTACGCCTTGCCCTCGGTTGACTCGGCAAACGTCGCAAACTCTTCCAGTTCTTCATCCGACAAATCGCGATAGACGTAGAGCAGCGTGTTGTTCAGATCCGCGCCGATCTGATCCATCAACCGTTGGCGCTGACCATTCAACATGCCTTGCGCCTGACCGCCACCCAGCAATCCCGGAATCATCGAACTCAAACTGTCCGCCGCCACGCCGGCAATTGCCAGACTGACCTCGGCGCCAGCCTCTCGGGCCGGCAAGGCCTGGGCGAGATGGCCGATGATCAGCAAACGGCTGTCGCTGGCCTGCATCTTTGGCAGACCCTGGGCATTTTTTGCCAACTGATCGCGGCGAGTCGCGAGCAATTCGGCGGCGACGATTTTCTTGCCCAGTGGTGACTGGAAGAAGGTCAGCGCCGGTTTCGGGTCGGCGAGTTTCAGCCGCAGTTGCGCTTCGGCGCGTTGATCCATGGCCTGCGCGGCGAAGCGCTGATTGCTGTTGTTGACCAGCGCTTGAAATACCGCAGGCGGCAGGCTGTTCTGATAGCGCTGTTGGGCTGCGCTCAGGGCATCGTTGAAATGCGCGCGTTGTTCTGGCCAGCCGGCGACCTTGTACAGCTGATCGTGGCCGTCCGCCCAGGCGGGCAATACGCAGAACATCAACAGTGAAAAAAGCAAACGGCGCATAGGGACTCCTGTCAGCAGCGCACTATTGTCCGTGCGGTGCGGGTACTTGTCGAGAATTCGTAGCAAGCCGCTGCGTGGCTCTGTCGGATTTGTTGCCGCCGGCATACTATGCGCGCCATGCCGATATCCTCTGAGCACCCGCTGCTGTTACGCATTGTCGACGACCTGGCCGAACACGGCTGGTCGCAGCAGAACATCTTCCTGCCCGCCGATCTGACTCGGGCGCTGGCGGCCGAGTGCCGTCAACGCGAAGCCGAAGGCGAACTGGCGCCGGCGGCGGTCGGGCGCGGGCCGTTTTCGGAGATTCGCGAGGGTATTCGCGGCGATCACATTCAGTGGATCGACCCTGGTCAGGCCGACGCCACTGACCGCTACCTGAGTTTGATGGACAGCCTGCGCGAGGCGCTCAATCGCGGTCTGTTTCTGGGGCTGGAAGACTTCGAATGCCATTTCGCCCTGTACCCGCCCGGCGCGTTTTACCTCAAGCACGTCGACCGCTTTCGTGATGATGATCGACGCATGGTCTCGGCGGTAATCTACCTCAACGACGCCTGGCTGCCGGAGGACGGTGGCCAGTTGCGCATGTATCTGGGTGATGAGCGCGTGCATGACGTGCAGCCTACCGGGGGTTGTCTGGTGGTGTTTCTCTCCGGCGAAGTACCGCACGAAGTATTGCCGGCCTATCGCGAGCGGCTGTCGCTGACCGGTTGGTTTCGTCGCCGTGGCAACGAGCCGTTCTGACGATGGAAAAGATCCTGGTCAGCCGCTGCCTGTTGGGCCATCGCGTGCGATATGACGGTGGCGCCAGCGGTCCGTTTGATCTGCTTGAGCACTGGATTGCCGAGGGACGGGTGGTGCCGTTGTGTCCGGAGGTGGCCGGTGGCTTGCCGACGCCACGGGCGGCAGCGGAAATTCCCGGCGGGCAGGGTGGTGAAGTGCTGGATGGCACTGCTGCGGTGATGACCACCGAAGGCGAGGATGTCAGTGCGCAGTTTCTCGACGGTGCGCGGCAAGCGCTGGAACTGGTGCAAAAGCACGGAATTCGGGTGGCGGTGCTCAAGGCCAACAGTCCGTCTTGCGGGAATCTGCTGACGTATGACGGCACGTTCAGCGGGGTCAAGGTCAATGGCGAAGGGGTGACGGCGGCGTTGCTCAAGCGTCATGGGGTTCGGGTTTTCAGTGAGCTTGAACTGCCGCAAGCCGCGCAGGCCCTGGCCCGACTCGACTAAAGCGCCAGCACCAATTCAACTGTAGGAGCTGACGAGTGAAACGAGGCTGCGATCTTTTGATCTTTTGAATCAACATCAAAAGATCGCAGCCTGCGGCAGCTCCTACGGTTCGGTGAACCACTTCTTCGACAACGCCGCCAACCGCCCATCCGCCTTGATCCGTTCCAGCGCGCTCTTGAGGCTGGCCTGAAACGCCGGATTACCCTTCTGAAACGGGATCGCCAGCTCGACCGGCGCCGCCACTTTCGGCTTCTCTTCGGTCAGCGCCTGCACCAGCACCATCGGTCGTGGCGTCTCATCTTTCTTCGCCAGCAGCTGCGCATTGACCTGGCCGTACGGCTCGCTGAAGTCGAAACGATCCTTGAGTTCGGGTGTCAGTGCTATGTGGTTGAGCGCGACGTCGTACTTGCCGCTTTCGACGCCTTGGAGCAGATCGCCTTCGTCGGTGACGATGAAATCGGCGCGTACATCCAGCTCTTTGGCCAAAAGTTGCCCAAGCTCGACCTCGAACCCCGTGAGTGTGTCGCCTTCCTTGTAATTGAAGGGCGGTGTATTAGCCTCAAGGGCTATGCGCAGCTCGCCACGGTCGTTAACGTCATCAATCAGTTCGGCGTGAGCCAGCGGGCTCAGAAGGGGTAGCAGGCAGAACAGGCCAGGCAGCAGGCGCATGGTCACTCCTTTGAAATCATTATCGCGACGCTCTGATTCAGGCTCGCTTTGCTATGGTTGTCGAGTGCCTTCGACAACGAATGGTCATGAAGTTGTCATGACCATGCGGATTTTACGGAAAAACTGGAGAAGAAAATGAAAAGCTTTATGTCACGTGCAGCGTTGGCCGGTGTGCTGATGGGTGTTTCGGTGCTGGCCAGTGCGGCGACGCCGGCGCCGAAGGATGCTGAAGTGTTCATCGTTTCTCCCGAGGACGGCGCCACCGTCTCGCAGGAATTCAAGGTCAAGTTCGGCGTCAAGAACATCGCGCTGGCCCCGGCGGGTGACGTCACCAAAAACACTGGCCACCATCATTTGCTGATCGACGTCGATGATTTGCCGGCCGAAGGCGCGCCGATCCCGACTGACGCCCACCACATGCATTTCGGCAAGGCGCAGACCGAAGCCACGATCAAACTGGCCCCGGGCAAGCACACCTTGCAACTGATCCTCGGCGACAGCGGCCACATGCCGTTCGCCCCGTCGATCGTTTCCGAAAAAATCACGGTAAACGTGAAATAAAAAAAGGGAGCCCTGTGGGGCTCCCTTTTTCTTGCGCTACGAACGCTGTGCTTAGAACAGCACGCGACTACGGATAGTGCCGTTGACGTGTTGCAGCTTCTCTTGCGCCAGCTCCGAGTATTCGGCGTCTACGTCGATCACCACGTAGCCGACCTTCTCGTTGGTCTGCAGGAACTGACCTGAGATGTTGATGCCGTTTTCGGCGAAGACCTTGTTGATCTCGCTCATCACACCCGGGATGTTCTCGTGGATGTGCAGCAGGCGGTGTTTGCCAGGGTGAGCCGGCAGTGCCACTTCCGGGAAGTTGACCGACGACACCGACGTACCGTTGTCGCTGTACTTGACCAGCTTTTCCGCCACTTCCAGACCGATGTTGGCTTGCGCTTCGGCGGTCGAGCCACCGATGTGCGGGGTCAGGATCACGTTGTCGAGGCCACGCAGCGGGCTTTCGAACTCTTCGTCGTTAGAGCGTGGTTCGACCGGGAACACGTCGATGGCTGCGCCGATCAGGTGCTTGTCCTTGATCGCAGCTGCCAGGTGATCCAGCTCGACCACGGTGCCGCGCGCGGCGTTGATCAGGATGCCGCCCTTCTTGATTGCACGGATCTCCTTCTCGCCGATCATCCACTGAGTGGCGGCGGTTTCCGGAACGTGCAGGGTGACGATGTCGGACATGCCCAGCAGCTCGTGCAGGTTGTTGACCTGCGTGGCGTTGCCCAGCGGCAGCTTGGTCACGGTGTCATAGAAGAACACCTGCATCCCCAGGCCTTCGGCCAGAACCGACAACTGCGTGCCGATCGAGCCGTAGCCGACGATGCCCAGCTTCTTGCCACGGATCTCGAAGGAGTTGGCTGCGGACTTGATCCAGCCGCCACGGTGGCAGGAAGCGTTTTTCTCCGGGATGCCGCGCAGCAGCAGGATCGCTTCGGCCAATACCAGCTCGGCGACCGAGCGGGTGTTGGAGTACGGCGCGTTGAACACGGCGATGCCGCGCTCGCGGGCTGCGCCCAGGTCAACCTGGTTGGTGCCGATGCAGAAACAGCCGACCGCGACCAGCTTCTTGGCGTGATCGAAGATCTCTTCGGTCAGTTGCGTGCGCGAGCGAATGCCGATGAAGTGAGCGTCAGCGATCTTTTCCTTGAGCTGGGCATCCGGCAGAGAACTGGTGTGGTACTCGATGCTGGTGTAGCCCGCCGCCTTGAGGACGTCGACAGCCGATTGGTGGACGCCTTCGAGAAGAAGGAACTTGATCTTGCTCTTATCGAGAGAAGTCTTGCTCATCTGCGTAAACCTGTATCCCGGAGAAAAATGGCAGGGAGGGAGCAGCCTGGAGCTGACCCGCACGGCAACAAAGCCGTCACCGCGGATCTGGCCTTGGGCACTGTCCTGCGGGGTCGGTATGCTAGCATAGCCACCCCGCTAAACACTCATTCCTGCGACGTGAAGCGTTCTCAGGATGACCATGAATTGTTCGAGAGTTCTGTCGATGACCAATCCTGCGCTGATTGATGAACTGAAGACCCTGGTCGAGCCCGGCAAGGTCCTGACCGACGCCGACTCCCTGAATGCTTACGGCAAGGATTGGACCAAGCACTTCGCTCCGGCGCCGAGCGCCATCGTGTTTCCCAAGACCATCGAGCAAGTGCAGGCCGTGGTGCATTGGGCCAACAGGCACAAGGTCGCGCTGGTACCGTCCGGCGGGCGCACCGGGTTGTCCGCCGCTGCGGTGGCGGCCAATGGCGAAGTGGTCGTCTCGTTCGATTACATGAACCAGATTCTCGACATCAACCTCACCGACCGTACCGCCGTGTGCCAGCCAGGCGTGGTCACCGAGCATTTGCAGAACGTCGCTGAAGAAAACGGCCTGTATTACCCGGTCGATTTTGCCTCGGCGGGTTCCAGCCAGATTGGCGGCAACATCGGCACCAATGCCGGCGGGATCAAAGTGATTCGCTACGGCATGACCCGCAACTGGGTAGCCGGCATGAAGGTCGTCACGGGCAAGGGCGACGTGCTCGAGCTGAACAAGGACCTGATCAAGAACGCCACCGGTTACGACCTGCGGCAGCTGTTTATCGGCGCCGAAGGCACCCTCGGTTTCGTCGTCGAAGCGACTATGCGCCTTGATCGCGCGCCGAAAAACCTCACCGCGATGGTCCTCGGCACCGCCGATTTCGACTCGATCATGCCGGTGCTCCACGCTTTCCAGGGCAAGCTCGACCTGACCGCCTTCGAATTCTTCTCCGACAAGGCCCTGGCCAAAGTCATGGGCCGCGGCGATGTGCCGGCGCCGTTCGACACCGACTGCCCGTTCTACGCCCTGCTGGAATTTGAAGCGACCACTGAAGAAGTGGCCAACAGTGCCCTGGAAACCTTCGAACACTGCGTTGAGCAGGGCTGGGTACTGGATGGCGTGATGAGCCAGAGCGAAACCCAGTTGCACAACCTGTGGAAACTGCGCGAATACATTTCCGAAACCATCTCGCACTGGACGCCGTACAAGAACGATATCTCGGTGACCGTTTCCAAGGTGCCGGCGTTTCTGCGCGAGATCGACGCGATCGTCGGCGAGCACTACCCGGATTTCGAGATTGTCTGGTTCGGCCACATCGGCGACGGCAATCTGCACCTGAACATCCTCAAGCCGGAAAATCTGAGCAAGGACGAGTTCTTCGCCAAGTGCGCCACCGTCAACAAGTGGGTGTTCGAAACCGTCGAGAAGTACAACGGCTCGATCTCGGCCGAACATGGCGTGGGCATGACCAAGCGTGATTACCTGACCTACAGCCGCTCGCCGGCCGAGATCGAGTACATGAAAGCGGTCAAGGCAGTGTTCGACCCGAACGGCATCATGAACCCGGGCAAGATTTTCCCGGTTTGATCAGCAATCTCTGATGAATCAATGAAGGCAGGAGTCGGTAAATGAGCTATCAGCACCAGTATGTCGACGGCACGCGCATCCACTTCCCGATCGGGAAAGTCGTGTGCATTGGCCGCAATTACGCCGAACACGCGAAGGAGCTGGACAACCCGGTGCCGACCGAGCCGCTGCTGTTCATCAAGCCGGGCAGTTGCGTGGTACCGCTGGAAGACGGCTTCAGCATCCCAACCGAGCGCGGTTCGGTGCATTACGAGGCGGAAATCGCGGTGCTGATCGGCAAGCCGCTGTCGACCAGACCAAGCCGCGAAGAAGTGCTCGATGCGATCTCCGGCTTCGCCCCGGCGCTGGACCTGACCCTGCGTGACAAGCAGGCCGAGCTCAAAGCCAAGGGCCTGCCGTGGGAAATCGCCAAGTCGTTCGACGGCGCGGCAGTGATCGCCCCGTTCGTGGTCGGCAGCACTTTCGCTGACCTGACCGACATCGGCATCCGCTTGACCATCAACGGGCAAGTGCGCCAGGACGGCAACAGCAGCGCAATGCTCAACCCGATCGTGCCGATGATCCAGCACATGGCCGGCTGCTTCTCGCTGCAGGCCGGTGACGTGATCCTGACCGGCACGCCGGTGGGTGTCGGCCCGCTGAACGTCGGCGATGAGATCGTCCTCGAGCTGCCAGGGGCGAGCAGCTTCAACAGCAGCGTGCGCTAAGTTCTTCACCGCAACACCCTCCCTGTGGGAGCGGGCTTGCTCGTGAAAGCGTAGTGTCAGTCGGCAACGATGTCGCTGACCCACCGCATTCGCGAGCAAGCTCGCTCCCACAGGGGCTTTGTGATCGCTCGGAAATCGGGCAATCCCGCCATTTCCTGTTTTTTTCACATCCTGTCTGGATAATTCCCGCGATTCTGGCGTCTCAGCCGGCCTCTTTGTGCTATTACCCTTGGCCTGAACTCACGGAACGCATCCCTCGATGGCATCTCGAACTCAGCAGAAATCCTCCTCCCGTTCGCGCTTTGTCCTGCGCTGGTATGCCTGGCTGTTGCTGGCCATCGCTGCGGCTTATGGACTGGCCTTCGCCATGCATTGGGATGATCGCGGCGTGCTGTGGGTGCTGGAGCGCTTCGAGAGCAAGGCCGAGCGCAAGGAGAGCGTATGGCTGCCGGATTATCAGGTGGTGATCGACGCCAAACCGTTGCCGGGCATGGAGAAGGACGAAGCCTCGGACCTGGCCTACAACCGGCAGACCAAGACCCTGTTTGCAGTCATGGGCAAGAATGCCTTCCTCGTCGAGCTGACGCTGCAGGGCGACGTGTTGCGCAAGATGCCGCTGGTGGGCTGGAGCAATCCCGAAGGCCTGACCGTCATGGAAAACGGGTTGTTGGCGATTGTTGATGAACGTGAGCATACGTTGTCGATCGTCAAAGTCGATGCCGCGACTCGTGAGCTGAACATCGCCGACTTCCCGAAATACGACCTCGGGCCCTCGAAGGATCAGAACAAGGCCTTCGAGGCCATCACGTGGGATCCGCACAATCAGCAGCTGGTGCTGGGTGAAGAGCGCCCGCCGGCCCTGTTCACCTGGAAAAGCGACGGCGGCCAGACCCTTCTGGGCGACAAGCAGAAGCTGGCCAGCAATCAGTTGGACCTGCGCAACCTGTCGGCGCTGGCCGTCGATCCGCGCACTGGCCATCTGCTGGTGCTGTCGGCCGATTCGCATCTGTTGCTGGAGCTGGACGAGGCCGGCAAGCAAGTCAGCTTCATGACGCTGCTGGGGAATTTCAATGGTCTGAAAGACACCATTCCCCGCGCCGAGGGTATGACCATGGATGAGGACGGCACGCTGTACATGGTCAGCGAACCGAACCTGTTCTACCGCTTCGAAAAACATCAGTAAGTTTTCCTACAGCTATTGCGGAATCGTGCAGTTGTCGTGGGCGGCAAGTGGCCATTAAGCTTCAGTTCAGACGGGCGTGATATTTCATCGGCCTGTCTTGAATCCGAGCCTGCCTGAATGCGTCGACTTGCCCGTCCCAAACCGTTGATTCTCCTGCTGTTGATGATTGTCCTGGTCGCGTTGATCGCGATCGGTCAATACCTGCGCCTGTTCGAGCGCGCCTGGTTCAACCTGCACACGCTGTGGCAGCCGCTGAGCAGCGAGGCGATCGGCCTCGACCAATATCGGGTGACGATCGAGGCGCGGCCGATCGAGGGGCTCGACGATGATGTCTCGGCGCTGACCTACGATCCGGTGCGCAAAAGCCTGTTCACCGTGACCAACAAGAATTCCGAACTGATCGAACTGTCGCTGGAAGGCAAGGTCCTGCGACGCATCGCGCTGGTCGGTTTCGGCGACCCGGAAGCCGTCGAATACATCAGCGCCGACACCTACGTGATCACCGATGAGCGCCAGCAACGCCTGATCAAAATCCACCTCGAGGCAGACACCACTTTTCTCGATGCCGAGGATGCCGAGCAAATGACCCTCGGCGTGCACATGTCCAGCAACAAGGGTTTCGAAGGGTTGGCTTACGATTCGGTGGGCAAACGGCTGTTTGTAGCGAAGGAGCGCGACCCGATGCTGATCTATGAAGTTCACGGTTTTCCGCACTTCAAACCGGACAAGACCTACGCCGTACACGTGATCAACAACCCCAAGCGCGATGCCGGGATGTTTGTGCGTGATCTTTCGAGTCTGCAATACGACGAGCGCAGCGGGCACTTGCTGGCGCTGTCGGATGAATCGCGGCTGATCATTGAGCTGGATGTCGACGGCCGCCCGTTGAGCACCATGTCGATCAGCGGCGGACGCCAGGGTTTGCAGAAAACCGTGCCGCAGGCCGAGGGGATTGCGATGGATGATGACGGCACGCTGTATCTGGTGAGCGAGCCGAATCTGTTTTACGTCTTCAAAAAGCCCACACCAAACTAACTGACACCACAAAACACTGTGGGAGCGGGCTTGCTCGCGAAAGCGGTCGATCAGTCACCCTAAGTGTTGACTGATCCGGCGCATTCGCGAGCAAGCCCGCTCCCACAGGTTCGATATCTGTCCGCAAAAAATCGGGCAGTCTGTTACTCAGCCTTCAGGGTTTTCACGCCTTCACTGGTGCCCAGAAGCAACAGATCCGCCGGGCGCGCGGCGAACAGGCCGTTGGTGACCACGCCGACGATGGCGTTGATCTGCGCTTCCAGCTCCACCGGGTTGGTGATCTGCAGGTTGAACACGTCGAGGATGATGTTGCCGTTGTCGGTCAGCACGCCTTCGCGGTACACCGGGTCGCCGCCGAGTTTCACCAGTTGGCGGGCCACGTGGCTGCGGGCCATCGGGATCACTTCCACCGGCAGCGGAAACTCGCCGAGCACCGGCACCAGTTTGCTGGCGTCGGCGATGCAGATGAAGGTCTTGGCCACGGCGGCGACAATCTTCTCGCGGGTCAGGGCCGCACCGCCGCCCTTGATCAGGTTCAGGTGCGCGTCGCTTTCATCAGCGCCGTCAACGTAGAACTCCAGGTCGCTGACCGTGTTCAGCTCATACACCGGAATGCCGTGGCCCTTGAGGCGCGCGGCGGTGGCTTCGGAGCTGGCGACCGCGCCATCGAACGCGCCCTTGTGCCGGGCCAGGGCGTCGATGAAGCAGTTGGCGGTGGAGCCGGTGCCGACGCCGACGATGCTCTTGTCGTCGAGTTTCGGCAGGATGAAGTCGACGGCGGCCTGGGCCACGGCCTGTTTGAGTTGATCCTGGGTCATGCGGGCTCCGGAAGCGGGCAAGGGTTGGGCAGAAAGGCCGGCATTATAGGCCTCGCGGTCGTAGAGGTCATTGTCCTATTGGCAGATCAAAAGATCGCAGCCTTCGGCAGCTCCTGCAGGGAAATGCGTTCCGAAATGTAGGAGCTGCCGAAGGCTGCGATCTTTTTGGACGTATAAAACCTCTGGATCCGTGTGGTCGTCCGGCTGAAAGCCGGGTTAGACTCCTTGGCCCTGCCCAACCCGCTCAGTGATGCTTTCCGATGCTTGAACAGTACGTCAAAAAGATCCTCACCTCGCGCGTTTATGACGTTGCCGTAGAAACCCCGCTGCACAACGCCCGTCAGCTCTCCGAGCGGCTGGGCAATGACATCTGGCTCAAGCGCGAAGACTTGCAACCAGTGTTCTCCTTCAAGATTCGCGGGGCCTACAACAAGCTGACGCAACTGAGCGACGAAGAGCGCGCCCGTGGCGTGGTCACCGCCTCGGCGGGCAACCATGCGCAGGGCCTGGCGCTGGCGGCGAAAGTGCTGGGTGTCAAAGCCACCATCGTCATGCCCAAGACCACCCCGGAAATCAAGGTCGAAGGCGTGCGTTCGCGCGGCGGTAAAGTCGTGCTGCACGGTGACTCGTTCCCGGAAGCGCTGGCCTACTCGCTGAAACTGGTCGATGAGAAAGGCTACGTCTACATCCATCCGTACGACGATCCGCACACCATTGCCGGGCAGGGCACCGTGGCCATGGAAATCCTCCGTCAGCACCCGCAGCCGCTGGACGCGATTTTCGTCCCGGTCGGCGGTGGCGGCCTGATCGCCGGTATCGCCGCGTACGTGAAATATCTGCGTCCGGACATCAAGGTGATCGGCGTCGAGCCGGACGATTCCAATTGCCTGCAAGCGGCAATGGCGGCGGGCGAGCGTGTCGTTCTGCCGACCGTGGGCATCTTTGCCGACGGCGTGGCGGTGGCGCAGATTGGCCAGTACACCTTTGAAATCTGCAAGGATCATGTCGATGAAGTGATCACCGTCAGCACCGATGAAATTTGTGCGGCGATCAAGGATATCTACGACGATACCCGCTCGATCACCGAACCTGCCGGCGCCCTGGGCGTGGCCGGGATCAAGAAATACGTTGAGCAGCGCGGTGTCAGCGGCCAGACTTTCGTCGCCATCGACTCCGGCGCCAACGTCAATTTCGACCGCTTGCGCCATGTCGCCGAACGCGCCGAGCTTGGCGAAGGTCGCGAGGCGATCATCGCCGTGACCATTCCCGAGCAGGCCGGCAGCTTCAAGGCCTTCTGCGAAGCCATCGGCAAGCGCCAGATCACCGAATTCAATTACCGCTACAACACCGGCAGCGAAGCGCACATTTTCGTTGGCGTGCAGACCCACCCGGACAACGACCCGCGCAGCGCACTGCTGGCGAGCCTGACCGAGCAAGGTTTTCCGGTGGTCGACCTGACCGACAACGAACTGGCCAAGTTGCACATTCGCCACATGGTCGGCGGCCGCGCCGCGCAAGTGGTCGATGAAGTGGTGCTGCGTTTCGAATTTCCGGAACGGCCGGGCGCGCTGTTCAACTTCCTCAGCAAGCTGGGCGGGCGCTGGAACATCTCGATGTTCCACTATCGTAACCATGGCGCGGCGGACGGCCGTGTAGTCGCCGGCCTGCAAGTGCCCCACGACGAGCGCCACCTGGTGCCGGCTGCGCTGGCGCAAATCGGCTACCCGTACTGGGATGAAAGCGACAACCCGGCCTATCAGCTGTTTCTCGGCTGAGCGACTACGCTGATGTGCATGGAATTACGAATGGGAACGACATGGAAACCCTGACCACCCTGAAAGTCCTTCACGTCGCGGCGACCGTGGTCATCCTCGCGAGCGGGCTGGGGCTCGCCGCCCTGACCTGGCGTAACCGCAGCGAAGGGCCTGCCAGTACGATGCGGCGGCCCTGGCTGTTCATCTGGTGTCTGATGCTGATCGGCATACTCAGCATGCCGTTCACCGGCTGGTGGCTGGTGCACCTGATCGGCTGGCCATTGGGGCAATTGTGGATTCTGGGCTCCAGCGTGATCTATGCCGTGGCCACGTTCAGTGCAGTCTGGCTGCTGGTTCGGCTGGATCGGCTATGGACTACCGGAGTGGGTAGCCGCACATTCAGTCTGGCACTGGCGATAGTCAGCGGTGTTGGATTTCTGGCCATTGCGGCGTTGATGGGGGCCAAGCCTGTTTAGGGCTTGAGAGCGGGTCGCCCCTATCGCTGGCAGGTCCCACAAGGATTTTCAGTGAACACAGATTGTGTGACCACCCGAAAAACCTGTGGGAGCTGGCTTGCCAGCGATGGCCATTTCAGCCGCGAAGACTGATCACCGGCCAACCACGCTTCTCGGCCTCGGCGCGCAGATTCGGGTCCGGATCAACCGCCACCGGATTCGCCACCTGCTCCAGCAACGGCAAATCATTCATCGAATCGCTATAGAAATAGCTGCCCTCAAGCGAATACCCGGTCTCTTCCAGCCAGCGATTCAGGCGCGTCACCTTGCCTTCACGGAAACACGGAATGTCGGTGCTGCGCCCGCTGTAGCGGCCATCGACCATTTCGCACTCGGTGGCGATCAGGGTTTCCACGCCCAGGCGCACGGCGATCGGCGCGGTGACGAAGCGGTTGGTGGCGGTGATGATCACCAGTTTGTCGCCGGCGTCGCGGTGTTTTTTCAGAAGCTCAAGTGCCTTGGGCAGCATGATCGGCTCGATGCAGTCGCGCATGTAATCGCTGTGCCAGGCGTCGAGCACGGCCATTTCGGTGCGGCCGAGGATCTCCAGGCAGAAATTCAGGTAGGCAGCGTTGTCCAGCTTGCCGGCCAGGTAATCCTGATAGAACTCGTCGTTGCGCGCCTTGTAGGCGATCGGGTCGAGGAAGCCGCGCTCGCACAGATAGTCGCCCCAAGCGTGATCGCTGTCGCCGCCCAGAAGGGTGTTGTCCAAATCGAATAGAGCCAGGCGCATTGCAGTTACCCGCTGAAAAGTCAGTAAAAAGGCGACAAGAATACGGTCTTTTCACAAGAGTGCACATAAGGTAGGAACCTTCGTTGCCGCCTGCTCAAGCTTTGTGGAACAATGCGGCGACATGCGTTTGCGAGGTTGTTGCCGTGATCGACCCCGATGGTTTCCGCCCCAATGTCGGGATCATACTGACGAATGACGCCGGCCAGGTGCTATGGGCTCGCCGTATCAATCAGGACGCCTGGCAGTTTCCGCAAGGGGGAATCAACCCCGAGGAGACGCCGGAAGACGCCTTGTACCGCGAGCTGAACGAAGAAGTTGGCCTGGAACGTGAAGATGTTGAAATACTGGCCTGTACCCGAGGCTGGTTGCGCTATCGTTTG
>NZ_JBITTW010000010.1:0-121611 GCF_044542195.1 Pseudomonas sp. NPDC079367 | reverse complement strand
AATAAACCAAGAACACCAACATATACAAAACAAAAAACACTCTTTACCAAAACAACAATCTACCCAACAAAAAAGCCGCGAACATCGAAGTCGACATGATCGTGCAGAACGTCGCGCACGATAACACCACCGACTTCACCTTCACCGTGCACCGCAACGACTACCAGGCCGCACAGACCGTGCTGGAAAACACTGCTCGCGAGATCGGTGCCCGCGAAGTCGTTGGCGACACCAAGATTGCCAAGGTCTCGATCGTCGGCGTCGGCATGCGTTCCCACGCAGGCGTGGCGAGCCGCATGTTCGAATCCCTGGCCAAGGAAAGCATCAACATCCAGATGATCTCGACCTCGGAAATCAAGGTTTCCGTAGTGATCGAAGAGAAGTACCTGGAACTGGCCGTGCGCGCGCTGCACACGGCTTTCGAACTGGATGCTCCGGCCCGTCAGGGCGAGTAATCCGATTCTGTAAAGGGCGCGGTCTTACCGCGCCCTTTATTTTTGAATGGCGTGAGCCCCGGAACTGTTCTTTTGCTCGCGCTGGTCAATACTCAGGCATGTAGGACTACGATCGCTGCGGTCGTAGGTCGGGTGCCTTTTTTTTGCAGACTGTTGTCCCTGAAATGAATGGCGTAAGGAGAAAGGTATGCTGATTTTGACTCGTCGGTGCGCGGAAAGCCTGATTATCGGTGACGGCGAAATCACCGTGACCGTGCTCGGCGTCAAAGGAAACCAGGTGCGTATCGGCGTCAACGCTCCGAAAGAGGTTGCGGTGCACCGTGAGGAAATTTACCTGCGTATAAAGAAAGAGAAGGACGAAGAACCAAGCCATTAATTTTTATCGATTTTTATGTTTGCAAACGGGGAAGAAGCTGGTTAATATACGCCCCGTGTTGCGGAGAGCTGGCCGAGTGGCCGAAGGCGCTCCCCTGCTAAGGGAGTACACCTCAAAAGGGTGTCGGGGGTTCGAATCCCCCGTTCTCCGCCATTATTTGCTTAGTACGTTGTAATCTGGCTTCTTCTGTAAGTTGTTGAAATTACTAGAAAAAGCGTTTGACATAGAGATTAGACGGCCTATAATGCGCGGCAACAAATGCACTCGTAGCTCAGCTGGATAGAGTACTCGGCTACGAACCGAGCGGTCACAGGTTCGAATCCTGTCGAGTGCACCATTTAAGAGTTATTTGCTGTAAGGTGAGTAACTCGGTTTCAGCCAGTTGTGGTCTGGTTTAAAAACACAAAATGCACTCGTAGCTCAGCTGGATAGAGTACTCGGCTACGAACCGAGCGGTCACAGGTTCGAATCCTGTCGAGTGCACCATATACCAAGAAGCCCGCGTTTAACGCGGGCTTTTTGCTGTCCGGGATTTGGCTTTTCCCTTCACACAGCCTCTTTCATCAAAATCAATCTGAGCACTGCGGCCTCGCTTGAGGTCGTAACGATAGCTCGTGGTCGATGTGCGTGTGTTGATCTTGTCCGGCTTGCCCAGTGCGCTTTCGACATCCCGCTGGCTCATGCCGGCAACGACCCGCCGGTTGATGATTGCCTCACGCCGCTGCCTGCTGTCGATCAGGTTTCCACATTTGTGTTCGGCGCTGCCCACGATGCCCGGTTCGCGTCCGCGGTCTTTCATGCCGGTCACAGTTTCGTGATCGAATTCCGGCATGATCGCGACCCAGCCTGGGGAGTAGGGGTGAACCTCCTGAATCGAGAGTTGCTCGCCAGTTGCGCAGCTCATCGACGTGAAGGTGATGCGGCCGTCAGAGGCTTGGCAACGATGAAGTGTAGCGGCGTTGGACGGCGTGGCGTGGAGCAGGGCGGTCAGTAGAAAAAACGCTGGTTTTACGGGCATTCGATGTCCTCCGTGACGATCTACGTCCAAGAGTAGTCGCTGCTTTTTGCATCGCGGGTGTGTTTTCTTTTCAAGATGAGTCGTCGCATTTGCACGGATCAGGAATGCGCTCAGGTTTGTTTCGCAAGCGCTTGTTTCAGCCGTGATTTTTTCAACGTTTTAAACCGTCAGGCGTGTATCATTGCGCCCGTCAGCCCCGCCGGGGCTTATGGAAAACCTCCATGGACTTACCCAGTAGTTGTTCAGTAGCCCGTTTCACCAATCATGAATTGACTGATTGATACTTCCGGCGTGCCCCGCTGCTGGGAGTGGAGTTCGCCTATGTCCGAAATCGAAGTAAAGAAAACCCAGGAAAGCCTGCAGGATCGCCTGGCTCAGGTCGTTGAGCTGCTGCAGCGCCAGCGTGTCGTTGAAGACCTGACTCATCGCCAGGAAGGTCCGCACCACGACCGTGTGGAAAACCTGGTTCACCGGCAAAACCTCGTCGAGCTGCAACGCAAGCTCGATGATCTGCACTCCGCCGACGTAGCCTATATTCTTGAAGCCTTGCCGCTGGACGATCGTCTGACGCTCTGGCAACTGGTCAAGGCCGATCGCGACGGCGATATTCTTCTCGAAGTATCCGATTCTGTCCGTGAAACGCTGATCGCCGACATGGACGATCACGAGCTCCTGGCTGCGGCCAAGGACATGGATGCTGACGAGCTCGCTGACCTTGCCTCCGAACTGCCGCGAGACGTCGTCCATGAACTCATGGAGAGTCTGGATAACCAGCAACGCGAACGCGTGCGTTCGGCTCTGTCCTACGACGAGGATCAGGTCGGTGCGCTGATGGACTTCGAGATGGTGACCATCCGTGAGGATGTCAGCCTGGAAGTGGTTCTGCGTTATCTGCGCCGCCTCAAAGAACTTCCCGGTCATACCGACAAATTGTTCGTTGTCGATTACGACGGCGTACTCAAAGGCGTACTGCCGATCAAGCGTCTGCTGGTCAACGATCCGGAGAAGCAGGTCGCCGAGGTGATGGCCAGCGATCCGGTCAGTTTCCACCCGGACGAAGACGCCTACGACGCCGCTCAGGCATTCGAGCGTTACGACTTGATCTCCGCGCCGGTGGTCGACAAGAACGGCAAGCTGATCGGCCGTCTGACCATCGACGAAATGGTCGACCTGATCCGTGAGGAAAGCGAAAGCGAAGTCCTCAACATGGCCGGTTTGCGTGAAGAAGAAGATATTTTCGCTTCAGTGTGGAAATCCCTGCGCAACCGTTGGGCCTGGCTGGCGGTGAACCTGATCACTGCATTTGTTGCTTCGCGGGTGATCGGTCTGTTCGAAGGCTCGATCGAGAAATTGGTGGCATTGGCAGCATTGATGCCGATCGTCGCGGGTATCGGTGGCAACTCCGGTAACCAGACTATCACCATGATCGTCCGTGCCATGGCGCTGGATCAGGTCAGCACCGGCAATACGTCACGATTGATGCGCAAAGAGCTGGCGGTGGGATTGATCAACGGTCTGGTTTGGGGCGGGGTGATCGGTGTGGTCGCGTACATGCTCTACGGCAGTTGGTCGCTCGGCGTGGTGATGACGGCGGCGATGACGCTCAATCTGTTGCTGGCGGCGTTGATGGGCGTGTTGATCCCGATGACGCTGGCGAAGATGGGTCGCGATCCGGCGATGGGTGCCAGCGTGATGATCACAGCGATGACAGACAGCGGTGGCTTCTTCATCTTCCTCGGGTTGGCGACAATTTTCCTGCTTTAACCTCATGCAATCCAAAGGCCCGTCAAAGGACGGGCTTTTTTGCGCCTGCGATATGTTGAAAACGAGGCAAAAAAAAGCCAGCAATCATGCTGGCTTCAATGTGTTCGGTATGACTCAGGACGCGTCTGCGGCCATCTCTGCGTCGTGAGCGATCAGCGACACCAGGGCGTTCTGCTGACGATGCGACAGCTGACGGAAGCGTTGCAACAGCTCGCGCTCGTGCAGCGACAGCTCCGGGCTGTCCAGGCGCATGCTCAGCTCTTCGCCCAGTGCGCCTTCCTGAATGAGACTCTGCTCAAGGCGCGCAATGATCTCGGAGTTCATGCTGCGATGATGATTGCGAGCCACCTCGGCAATGCGTTCACGCATTCCGTCTGGCAGACGTACGACAAACTTGTCAGCCGTACGGCTGGAATAAATTGCCTGTTTCAATGGGCGCATATATTTAACCGGTTAGTTCAGGGGAGCGGTTCTCGGGATTGGCCGCAGGATGTGTGGTAGGACAAGCATCCGGACCAATTGGTTCAACCTGAATTGTTAAGAGGCCGGCATCATGCCTCAAAATTGCCAGATCATTGGCGTCAATTCTGTGACAAATATTGAGCTGGATAAAGGCTTAATGCCAGCACCAGTTGTCAGAAATGCGGACTGGTTGGAAATCTTTCCATCCAGCCGTATCGCTGCCCGCTGTCGAATGCATATCCGTTAATGTCCGAAGACCTCGGAACGTGCATGCTATGCGGCTCGCTATTTTTGATCCCTATGCGTACAGGATAGTGGCAATTTGCCGATTTACTAGAGGCAGGACCCGTCGGAGGGCGTTTACAGGATGGATGGCAAACTTTTTTACCTGATGGGGCCGTCCGGTTCGGGCAAGGACAGCCTGATCGAAGCGTCGCGTGAGCCATTGCGCGCGTTGAACTGTGAAGTGATGCGTCGGGTGATTACTCGATCAGCAGAGTCCGTCGGTGAAGACGCTATCGGCGTCACGCCTGAAGAGTTCGGGCGGCAGCAACAGGCCGGCGCTTTTTCCCTGGCTTGGCAAGCCAACGACCTTTCTTACGGCATTCCAGGGGAAATGGATGAATGGCTGCAAGCCGGTAGGCATGTGCTGGTAAACGGCTCCCGAGCTAACCTGCGCCAGGCGATGGAGCGATATCCGGATCTGGTACCAGTGCTGCTGACCGTCAATGACGAGGTACTGCGTCAGCGCTTGCTCGGACGCGGTCGGGAAACCCCTGATCAGATCGATGCAAGGCTGGCGCGCAATGCATTGTTCAAGGATCGAAGATCCAGCGACAGCCCCGTCCATCAGATCGACAATTCCGGCGACCTGGCTGCCGCTGTCTGCGCATTACTGCAGCTTATTCAGCTCAGCGTAGAACCGGATCGAATTTGATCTTGCGCCCGGCAATCAGAGCGAGCACAAACAGCACCGCAAACACGCCACAGCCAACCAGAGGCAAGGTGACTTGCGTCTCCTCGAACAACGCCAGATGGGTAATGCCACTGAGTAAAGCGAGGATCAGAAATCCTGCCGCCGATTTGGACATGTTGTACTCCTGAAGATATTTCAAAAAACCAGACGTTCGTTGGTTGGCGCCGCAGCTTGCCCAGGCTCGCTCACCATGTGCGTAGAGGCGTCGCTGCGATCACTCAACACTGCCCACTGCGGCGCTTTCTGCACCTGCAGGTAATGCGGCATGCGCTGCGCTACTGGCTGCTCAACGTCAGCCTTGGGAAAAAAATGTGATCCGAGCAAGAAAGCCAGAGCCGCTGCGTTTGCAAGCAAGAGGGTGCTGTTCATGGCACGACGCTCCAAATTGTTCTTTTTGATAGAACAGGCGTAGCAGCCGCCGTGCCAACAGTGTAGCGGGTGATAAGTCCTTTAAAAACAAGGGTTTGGTAAGGTTTTTCGAACGACGCTGATTGCAATCTGCAATGACTGCATTTTCGCGCAGTGCAAATTGCCCGGTAAAAGTTCCCGCAATCTTCCAAGACGCTTGCCTACACTTAAAAAGCCCTACGGACGACATGACAAACCAGGGGCTGGCCGTTAACATGCACGCCGTCTGTCGCACCGCGTGCAGGCTGCGTCAATCAGTGTCTCAGTAGCTCAATTGGATAGAGCATCCCCCTCCTAAGGGGAAGGTTGGCAGTTCGAACCTGCCCTGGGACACCATAATTATCAAGTGGTTAGCGAAACTGGGTGTTAGCTTTTTCGATTATCCTTGTTGCTAGTCCCCACTTTGGTCCCCACTTCTCTGCACGTTCATTATCGAGAGATCCACCAAGGAACCATTGTTTTTGGTCGATTTCCGAAACTGGTGCTAGTCGTTTTCAATTTCTTTGAATTCCATTCCAATTGAAAAGTCATTTGCGCTGCAGTTGATCTCTATGCGTCAGAATTGGCCGGCACGTTTGAGCCGCCCATGTAGGGGCGGCTGACAGAGATAAAGCCTTACAAGTCATGTGTGCTTGTGCCCAAATCCCCGAGGCTGAAGAAACATGTTTTCTAGGTCATTTGGGCCAACATCGGAAGCGTCCTTCACCTGCAACGATCTCTTAAGCAGATAGATTCCGTCGATGAATTGCGGTGGTTGCCCAGGCACCATTACGACTGGCATTAAGAGATAAGCACCAGCCTTCTTGTAGTCGTCCAAAAACCTTGTGAGGTTGACGTCATCAGCAGGTTCCATGGTCAGGGAGCGCGACGCCAGCATCGCAACTTGTAGATCCCCTTGATCCCTCGGGATCTTTGAGGTGATGACCATTCCGTAATGCGTCGGATGCTCGATGGAAAACCGGCGAACAATGCCTATGTGGATTTCCTCCTCTTTGTCTACTTTCCCGAATCGCTCTCGCCACCGCTCAAATATTTTTACGGCCGCATCCCTATCCTTAAACATTATCGCAATGAAGGGCGGCGCCATGGGATTAACCACTCCATAAGCTATGCCCATCCAGCCAGCGCGATCCCAGAGGTGTACATCGATCACCGATCGGACTTTCACATTGCGGTGGTCTGTCAACGTCGGGAATTCCCTCTCATCAAGGATCTCGTCTTTGGCTTGCGTTTCTTCTTGGGCTGGCCGCGGCTCTCGTCTAACCTGCGGCCTTTCCAACTTGGCTTCGAACCTTTTCGGTGAACGCTTATCCCAGGAGTTCAGGCGCGACACGCCGTCGAAGATGCGCTGGCGGCTGATGCACAGTGAACCAATCATCGCGACGCGTTCCATTGCTGCGTCTGTCTTGAATAGCCGATCAGCGGCTTCTTTGAAGTTTTTCGCAGTGCAAGTCGCTGAAAAGATGATGGCGGCGACTTCCAGCAACATGGAGAGAAAGTCGCCATGCACCGACGGGGTCCCGGGAAATACGTCATTGGGCCAGCGAACCGTCGCTCTCATACGGTCCAAATCAGCCGTCACCTCGAAACGCGCGATGCTCGCATCGACAACTGTGACATCGAAACGCTCTGCGTGAGCGAAAGCGCCCAGTTCGAACGCGGTCGCGAAGAACGCCTCGACTGTTCCAGCAATGGCTTCGGCGACGGTTATACCTGTGTCGGTGGGCTCATGTATGACGTTTACCTGAACGCCAAGTACTGAGGTGGCAAACACCTGAGTATTCTGGCCGTTGAAAATTGATGGACGCCAATGTGCGTCGCCAGCGGGCTGCCCCGCCAACTGATTGAAAAAACTCTGCACGTCCTTGGGAGATTCGCTTTCGGGAATCCATCCTTCCTGCCTCAGAGCGTCCTCATATCCCAGCAGGTATAGCAGCGTGAACCTGCTGATGTTCAGGTCCAGCCCTTCCAAGATATCAGGCATCAATTCTAGTCGCGGTACCTCCTCCGAGGAGAGGTTCGTCAGTTGACAGGCTAGGACCATGTCGAAGTCCTTCAATTGCGCGGCGGCACGACTCTTCGACTTGTCGTCGAGTGGCAAAGCGTTCAGGCATCCGCGCGCGATCTGAACCATTCCCAGCAACTCAGGGAAGTGCTTAAGCTGGACCGCTTGCCATGCCGCATTCATCAGCGTCGGAAATAGAGTTGACGAGAGTTCGCCGTTTTCTTCACCTTCAATGAACAAGGTCGCGGCGGCCGAGGTGCAGCTCGCACGTGCCGCCCAGAGTAAACCAGCGCTTTGGTAAGCGACCGAAAGTTGAAGCAGGGCGTCAACCAGGTTTTCCGCATGCTCCTTTTTGGAAAGAAGCCGGGCGGCTTTGCCAAGAAGCCGGATCATCTCCATGTTTTCGTCGAAGTCGAGTTGCTTGGCGCGATTGAGCAATACCACCGCGCCTTGAACCTCCCCCGTACGTTTAGACACGAAGTCGGAGAGTTGGTCCACAAGGTTCCGGTAATCTCGGTCTTTGCCGGCGACCTGGCCGAACACCTCAATTAGCCTAACCAGGCGTTTAGCATCAAACTCCCCCAAGCCGTCAGCCTCGACGAGGATGTCTGCAAACTGTGGCCACAGCGAGGAAATTCGTTCTGGCTCGCCGGCAATCAGGGCTTCGTTGAGCTGGATGGTCAGCAGCGAAGTCTTTGCCTCCAGCGCATTGTTTGGCCGGCTGCTGTCGCTCGCTAGTTCAGCAAGCCTTGATGATAACCGGGCAATTCGGGGTTCCAGTCGGACTTGCTCCGACGTGAGGTGCTCATGAATGACGGTATTGAATAGTAACTGCGCCAAGTTGCACAGCATCTCAAGATTAGTCGCATGTTCGTTTCCGATGACAAGGGCTTCAAAGCCATCATAGCCGTCGACGATGGCCTTGATGTCGTCGAACCACCAGAACGCCGTCCAGAGCGACTCGTAGCGCGCGTTGAGCTGCTGCCGAAGCGTTCCTCCATCGTCCGCCAGGCGAACGGCCCGAACAAACCTGCCGTCGACGTCAGTTCGCGGCAGTTCCAGTTCTCGCGCCAGCTTTGCTGCCACAAGCGCTTCGGATGCGCGCTGCATCTTCATCCCGACAAACGTAGAAGGGTCCGCAAGTTCCTGCTCTATGTCGGCTAGTTGCTGCTTTCGCGAATAATCAGATGGGCCAAGATCAAGATCGCTCGTTTCTTCACCGATCTTCAGATAGTTAAACGCAAGATCGCGGCGATTCTTATCGATGACCTCATTGATGATCCAGGCACGGTCGTGGATGATCACTTGAACACCGTGCTTACGGGTGAGTTCATCTTCCACTCGGGCTCGATCCTTCGCACGCGCGGCTCTGGACGTCACAAAAAAGATCTTTTTGTAGTCGCGGTCTGTGGCCACGATTCCATCCACGTCCGACCTCGCTTTGTCGGCCCACGTTTTTTTCGCGCTGAAGGCGAAAGCCCATCGCTCGCTGCCGCTATTGGCCATACCGATAAAGGTGAGCTTGCTAATCTCATCGGAGACCGGAGAGGTCTCGGTGTCGGCCTTGCTGTCACCGCCACCCTCCGGGCCAGTTGCCGGCCTTAGGTTTGGACAAATCGTCCGTTCGCAAAGCTTGCGGCAGAACAGTTCAAAGTCATGCGTTTGGTTACGCTCGGTGATGGTGTCCAGGTGATGCGACAGGACCTCGGCTTTGAGCTGATGCTTGACGCTAGAGGTTGAGTCCGAATAGAGCTCAGGTCGGAACTGGCGCATGAACCGTGATGGCGAAACAACCTTTTCTTCAGCCTTCATCTGCATCCTGTGGCTCTCTGTTCGCGGGGGCATCGGCGGTCCTTGGCAATGGAAAGCGTGCTGTTGCGTCTAAAAAACACTAGCGATTTTTCCGAGATTGTATCCCATCGCGGCGGATCGGCTTGGGGTGTCCTCTGTACTGGCGTAACAACCAGGCGTGATGCTCACAATCGACGTAAATCTAAATTTACCTAGATTAGTTAGTTATAATTACAAGTGTTTTAATTCATTTCTGTCGCTTTGTTTGTTAGCGCCTCGCTGTGGCGCCGCATAAATATATTCAGATGCAATTGCGATAGAAAAACGACGGGGAAAACAGCAAGTTAGTGCCAAAGTTCAGCGGATTGACGTGTCAGCTCGTGTCGCGAATGATCAGCGTCACAGGCTTCGACAACGAGATATATGCGATGCAAATTCAAACTACTGAGCAGGTTTGCGAGATCTTTAAGATTTCACGTTCAACGCTTTATCGGCTATCGAAGAACGATCCCACCTTTCCACAGCCGTTGCATTTCGGTCGCGCAATTCGCTGGAACCTCGCAGACATTTGTGAGTTTTACGCGCAGCAACGACACGCCTCGCAAAAACGGGCATAAAAAAAGCCCGCACGAGGCGGGCCTTTCCTTAATTACGTTCAGCAGCTGATTTCTTGGCGGAAACCTGCGGAACGCAATCGGTGAACACAGTATGTATATGCCTTTGCAGATCTGCAAGCATCAATTCTGCGTGCGTGTTCACCGCCGATCAGGCGGTGGTCGATGGCGGCAATAGCTCATTGTTTTGGCACATCTTCACTTAGCGATACACCTCCATCCCGATTCTTTGAGCCCGGCGGTGTGTTCAATCGAGTGTTGACAGAGGCCCCGTATCTGGCTCGCTGTAGCGATAACAAAACCGCCGCGCGAGTTCGCCCCCGCGAGCACGCCATTCGCTATCCATACATGCAGATCAATCGTCCAGGGATGGTGTCTTGGCTGATCTTCGACCTCGATCACATTAATTCACTTGCCTGGGACGACGAAGGTCTGCCGCCGCCGAATCTGATCGTGCGGAACAGGAATAATGGACATTCACACCTTTTCTACGCCATTCCCCCGGTCTGCACGACTGAGAACGCCCGAGACAAGCCGATTCAGTACATGAAGGCGGTCTACACCGCCTTTGCCCTGCGCTTAAAGGCCGATACCGATTACAACAGCGGCCCCGTCGCCAAGACTCCAGGGCATCCGTGGTGGTCGACATCAGAGTTGCATAACCACGTCTACGAGCTAGGCGAACTGGCCGATTATGTGGAGCTGGAGGTTTCGCCTTGGAAGACGGGGCCACAGCTGGAAGACCTCCCGCACTCCAGACACTGCATCCTGTTTGAACAGCTTCGCTATTTCGCTTACAGCATCGTGAACCAGGAGCGCGAACGCGGGACGCTTGCCACGTTCACACGGCGACTGGAAGCCTTCGCTCACAACCATAACAAGTTCGCTAGGAATGGCTTTACCCAGGACTTAATGCTGTCCTCAGTAAGAGCGACGGTCAGATCCGTCGCACGTTGGACGTGGACGCGCTACGAGGGCAGTGCCAAGTGTTGCCGGGGGGCGATGGAACTCGACAAGTCATTACCACTAAACGAGCGTCAGAGCCTCGCAGCCAGGCGCACCCACGAATTGCGGCATAAGGCTACCGAATCGAAGATCCGAGCGGCGTGCAGAGGACTCCAGGAGCGCGGTGAACAGCTAACTCAAGCCTCGATAGCCACCTTTGCGGGTCTCGCTCGGCAGACGGTGGCCAACTATGGCCACGTCCTGGATGAAGTCTCGCGGCCGCAGATCATAGCCGTCCTGGGCGCGGCTAAATCCCCTTGCATGCAATCACAAATCGTCGCTGGCACCAGCGATCGAGTAAGCGAATGCAATCATTCCGCTGCCCCTACCAGCGCGACCTTGGATGTTAATTATGGTGCACATCAGGTAACCGCCCCTCTGCAGTTGGCTTTGAAAAGCAACTGGCGCGAAGTGGGGGTAGGGATTAGGGGAGCAACGGAACAGAAAGTGCACTGTAAGTCCCCCTGCCTGCCCCGCAAAAAGCTTGAAGAGCCCGTAACCTCAGCCTCATAGCATCCTCAGGTAAAGCGATGTCAAGCTTTATGTGGTAGTCTTGGCACAAATGAGGTGTTCCCATGACCGATAAATCGAAGTCCCAACCAACCGCAAAAGGCCAGCCCCTGTTTCAGGAAGCCGGCAGTGGTCGCTTTGTGACGCTCGCATTTTCTGGCGACCCCTCGCAGCACGAAGAGGTCAAGACTACTCATGCATTGCGAGTGAAGTCTTTCCTACGCCATCGAGGCTGGTCAAAGCTCAAGCATGTTGAAAAGTCGTCCTTGTCAGCGATGCAGAAGGAGATCAAGGAGCTGCAGCAACAGATGCAGGCCCTGGTACGCAGCCAGCAAGAAGCCGTGGTCGTTGACTTGGTGGATCTGGAAGGCCTCACCGTTATGAATTCGGCTGTCGCTCGTGAGATGCTCGACAATCCCCCTCCGCCAAACGCCAAACTCCAGGCCTTGCTCGCACTGCGCTAAGGCTTTAGGAAATGGAATTCAACACTGTCCCGTACGACAAGTCGATAGACCGCAAAGCTTTTGATTGCGGTCGTCACTTTGCCCTTAATACCTATATCGCCCAACAGGCTACCCAAGACGAAAAGCGCAACGTCTCCAGGACGTTCATGCTTGTTGAGGATGGCCAGCTGATAGGCTACTACACGCTGGCCAACGCCTCCGTCGTGGAGTCCGGCCTCAGCGAAGAGCAGATGAAAAAGATGCCCCGCTACCCGATGCCGGCAGTGCTGCTCAGCCGTTTGGCTGTGGACAAAGGTCAGCAAGGTAAAGGAGTCGGCAAGCGGCTAATGGTCGATTTCTTCCGACGGGTGTACGCGATCTCCAAGCATTCTGGCGTGGCTTTCATCCTGGTCGATGCCAAGGACGAAAAGGCAGCAAGCTACTATCGCGATCTGGACTTTGTAGAGACCAACACAAGCCCTCTACGCTTGGCACTCTCGACAGGCACCATCATCCAGGGCTTCAAAGCTCTTGAGGCTGCACAGCAGCCATCCTGACGGGGCAGCAGTTGGGCTTAAGTGCACTTTTCTGTTCCGTTACTCCCAAACTCCAACCTCGGGATAGGAGTGCTTATCGTCGGGGTATCTGCGCGGGGCGATATCTGGAAGGCCCGGAGAACTTGAGCTCTAGACGGGTTCGAGCTGCCTAACATGAATTTAACATCTAGCCCTGGATGCATTACGACTCAGCTAGAGGAATTCGACAGGGGAAATACCATGCGGCCTGTCAGGTTGAGGCGCTGCGTGAGCCGACTAGGCCAGCGACCCTGGCCTATGAGTTGAAGTCCGTGGCTGCGAGCTTTGAGCATGGCAAGGGCCATTATTCAGCGTGGAGCAGGATGAACAGAAATGATCAGTGGGCCTTTTGAACGCTTGTAAATCCTTGCATAATTAACTTGCGCCTTAGTCGTGTACCAAAGGGTGGTCACAGGGATCCGAAAGGATCGCACCCCGTTACTGCGAAAGCAGTTCGCCCAGCGCGACGCAAGAACGACCTGCCCCGTCGAACGCATGCATTCGACGGCTGAGAGTCCCTCCTAGAGAGGGATTCGCCGTTTCTGGCCCCCGATTTCCTGAATAGCCATAGCCTCAAGGCTTCAAGCTCTATGGACTCAAACGCTTAGCGTACGATTTTTTCGTATTCTCTATCGACCCATAGTAGTGCTTATCGTCGGGGTATCTGCGCGCCTGCGAGACGGGATGCCCAATCTTTGATCAAGCGCCAGAGGCGCTTGAGAGGCCCCGTAAGGGAAGGAAATGGATTGAAGGGCCGTGTGCGAAATTGCGCTCCAGTTGACCACCCGGTGCAATCGACCCGACCAGTCACTTGCATTCGTTCTGATCAGTGATTGCATCGGGTTTGACCGATAAGCGTTGTAACAATAATTGGCAGAGAACGGCCTACAGTCTGCAATTTGCCTCGTTGCTGTCGGTGACTGTTGGCGCGCTATGTCGTGGGCTTGATTAATTGGCGCGCCAGTTTGGCGATTTCGCGCGCGTCAAGTTTGGACAGGTGATCAATAAGCGCGATTTTTTTTCCGATCCCGTTCAAGGAGGTGCCCATAACAATGCCAGCCATGTTTTCAGCATCTATCCAAAAACGATCATGAAATTCGTCGGTAACAACATCCTTGATCGAAACATTTGGCGCAACTGCCTTCAGGGCAGAATGCATAGTCGAACTCTTATTAGCCGTTCTACCGTTCGTAAAGAATGTCACGGAGCTAAGCTGGTCGGAAAGTGCGGACATCATTTTTTCGAAAAGGGCAACGCAATCAGGATCATCCGAATAAAAATAGGGATCAATAATGAAAAGATCCTTTACTCCTTTCAGTTTTTCAACGAATTGAAGAACGACGTCCGCGATTTCATTCACATGGATACCCCCATGCATTACAGCATCGCAAGCCAGCGAAAAATTAAATAACGAAGAAAATCCGTTTTCAACAATATATTCTCGAAAATAATCGCGAGCGTTGATCGCATCGAATCTCGTTACGAGAAAATGCGAGAACTCTGGATGTTTGTGGACCTCTTTGAGAAAGTCCACGAAATCGAATCCTTCCTTGTAGCTTTTAACATAAACGATGCCGGAGTCCACAGTCCCTTCCTTTTTTTATTGGCTTCGAAGTTTCAGTTTCTTAACAAGCCTTGGTGCGGAGAACGCACGAACGCTCGATCGTTTCGTCGTTCGCGATGCTACTCCGATCGGGGCTTCGCCGACCCACGTCCGAAATGTTCGCTTAACGGCTCTTCGCAGTGCCTAAGCACCTCCCCGGTCTCGGGATCTAAGACGCGCTCGTAGTAAGTATCAGCATCTCGATCGATATCTCGCACCTTTTCAACAAACTTTTCCCGGGAAACGCTCCATTGGCTTCCCGTCTGAAGGTGTCGTCGGATTTTCCGCTTGCCCGTCACGTTCACATTTTTGGATTGAACGTCTAAAAAGTCTGTCACCGTCAGGTTAGCCTCGTCGACGAACACTAGGTGGATATGCTTCGCAAAGCTCCCGCAGCGACTACACGGAGCTTTTTTCTCGCCGACGCGGATTGGCATGCACGGCTCACCGCAATCTCCACATGTCCAGGTCTCGCCTTGACTCACGGCAAATCTCTCCTTGGAAGCCCCGCCCTGCCTTGCCGGGCGATGTCGTAATAGTTGGAAATGTACAGCATTTACTCTTCTTCCCGTAGATCGTAAGGGCGCATCAGGTCCAGGCTATCGACAGTGATTTGAGTATCATCAGGTGGATTGGATAGAGGGGGTATAGCCAGCTACCGACTTTCCGTAGCGGGCGCACACGGACCTGCAGGAGTAACAGGCCGAACGGCGGTGCAATAGCAGCAACTCCAATCACAATCTGATCGCTGAGCAGCTGATCAGATAGCAGCAGTATTTGTAGGCCGCCGTTTGCTAACACGGCTAAGAGTGCTGCTATTGACCAGCTCGCGATCCTGGACTCAAGCCCCTGCGCCTTGAGCGCAAACATTAAGGCAACAGGCAGTAGCCCCCCTGTCACACCATATCCAAGCACCGGTCTGTAAGCTATCGACAGCGCAAATGCGAGTAACCCGCCTGCAATTAGCCTTGGCGATCTATGATGTGCAGCTTGGGCTATACACAAGCCGAGTGCGAGAGTGAAAAAAATGTTTAAATTTCCATTGTCGAAAAATCTCGAATAAGGCCATTGACTCAGCATTGCGAACAGAAATATCCCACCCAGGTATTTCCACTCGCTCGGATATCCGACCGGCTGCCGGACAACATTTACCGCAATCGCCAGGCAGAATAAAGGGTATGCAAACCGACCGATAATTCGCATCCAGTACAGATTTTCGTGGACTTCATTTGGTAGCACGAACCAGGCGTGATCGATGATCATCGTAAATAGTGCGATCCACTTAATTAGATCAAGTGAGTTGTCTCTTTCGAAATTTTTCATTGTTGGCCTGCAAGGCTATTTGCTAGTGTTGATTATATATGAGTTCTACGCTTGTGATATATATTTATCATGAGTGCTCGTGAGTGAAGTGCTTGTATATGTAGTTGTGCTGGGGGATAATTGTCTTCAAGAAGTGCTTTGTAGTTAATGACTGTGCACCGAGCTTCCCCCGAACAGCGGTAGGGGAGGTTAGGCAATAATTAAAAATGTCCTGTCGGATGGCCGCTGTTACTCATATGTGTCCCAGTTGTTTCTGGCACCCTTCGAATGTTCTCGTTTCAATCATTCGATTAACAGAGTTACGGAGCTCCGACATGAAAGATGTGATTGTTATCCTCAACGATTTACAAGACATTGCAGACTCGATTGCACCGTTGTACCAAAAGTACGATCGTCAATTGCAACCGCAGCCTGCCTACATTGCCATTGACATCTGCAGCGGCGAGATTAAGGCGGATGTCAATGGCGAGGTCGGTAACGGAGTCCCGTTCAGCGTCTGGCATGGCCTGGTGCGCCGCTATAGAGTTCCCAGCGATGTGCGTGGCTCGGCCATCGCAGCATTTCTACGCAGTGCCGAGTTCCAAGTACTGGCCACCCGTATTGTGGGCGGCGCCGAAGATGTTTGGGACGACAATAACAGGGTCGGCAAGCTGAGTGATGACGCCAAAGTTGCTGAAGAAGAGCTGGAAGCCCTGATCCGGGTCGAGTTAGATGGGGACGACGAATATACTCATGCCCAGATCTGGGATGCTGATAGCTTGGGCCAATGCAGCTTGACCGATTACTGGTCAGCCGACAAAACCTTGGATGAGGCCACCATAGAGCTTGAGGAGGGCGCTAAGCACGAGGGCGCTCTATTAGACGTGGATGTCCGTGACTTTCTGTTGGACAACGCGCTCCGCACTTTCCATAGCCGGTCAGCTTGTTCGTTGACCGAAATCCATATTCTCGCTCTGTTGAGCCAAGGTCGGATTGACCAGGACGAAGCCGCTGAGTGGCGCGGTGAGTACCGCGACTACGAGCCTCCACAGCCCTAAAGTTAGACTAATCCAGTCGGGCAGCAACTCGGCTGGAGTTTTAAGTAGTACGGTGTAGATATAAGCTGCGCACTGAACTTCCTCGGATCAGCGACAGGGGAGGGGAGGCAATAAAAAGAAACGCCCAGTCGGGTCTTCGCTGTGACACCAGTTGATCTGCCGCTCCCGCGGCTTCGCATGCCATTGCGTGCAAACCCAATCAACCCGTCGCAGTAAAGGACTCGACAATGAAAAAGATCATCTCCGCATCGCTCATCATCAGCATCCTCTCCCTGGCCGGCTGCGCCAACCTCGCCCCGACTGACAAAGACGGCTCGCGCAACCAGACCTTGACCTGGGGGAGTATCGGCACCATCGCCGGCGCCGCTGCAGGCGCACTGATCAATAAAGGCAACCACGGCAAGGGCGCACTTATCGGTGCCGGTATCGGCGGTCTGGCCGGCGCGGGTTACGGCGTCTATGCGGATCGCCAGGAAGCCGAATTGCGCAAGGCAACTGCCGGCACTGGCATCGACGTACAGCGCCAAGGCGATGACATCAAGCTGGTGATGCCTGGTGCGATCACGTTCGCTAATGGCTCGACCGAACTGTCTCCTGCTGCCCAATTTAACCTGGACAAGCTGTCTGGTTCCTTCAAGCAGTACGGAGAAAACAACATTGAGGTGACTGGCCACACCGATAGCATTGGTAGCAACTCCAACAACATTGAGCTGAGCCAGAAGCGCGCTATCAGCGTCGGCAAACACCTAATCGCCCAAGGCATCGATAAAACTCGCATCCAGATCTACGGTGCTGGCCCGTCCCAGCCGATCGCAAACAACGGCACGGAGGAGGGCAGGGCACAAAACCGCCGGGTCGAGATCCGCCTGAAGGCACCGATCCAGCCCGTGGCCATGGATAAGGCTCAGTAATGAGCCTGCGCCTGGCTTCACCGCCAAGCCTGGATGTCGCCCTGCTCCTGATGCAGGGCGAGCACCTGGAAGCGGTCGCACTGATGGTTGAGTCCGGTGCTGTTGACCTGATGGAGCTTGAGGAACTGAAGATCAAAATTGGCGTATATGCCGAGATTGGTTCCAGCACGAGGATCCGGCTTGCTCCAGGTACACGCGAAAAACTACATCACGGCTCTATTGAGGTTAAACAGATCATCCAGGCCTGGCGCGAAGCGCAGCAGGACCTGGTGCGGGAGATAAACGATGAACGCACTTAGTATTTTCTGGCCCGGATTCACGACCGCTCGCCGGATCGCTCGCATTCCAGTGCGCTTTCTGGTTGCCGGCCTGGAGGCCTGTGTCGACTTTGGTCGTTATGTTTCGATCTCTGATTTCCGCTGGCTCGCTGCTCTCGTGATGTTTGCTCTGGTGTTCGGTTGCGGCGCTGCAGCGATGACCTGGGCGTTTGCGATCGCCGGCCTGACGTACGCCGCTCACACCGGTCTAACGATATCTGGATCTGCTGTCCTCGGCCTGCTGTACGTGACTGCAGCCGCTTACTTGGCCTTGCTCACTCCTCAGCTGATCGAGCTATGAGCCCGCTGATACACAAATCATGCGATCCGGTTGAAAATTGCGAAGTAAAGAGGACTGAAATCATGAAAATCAAAATCGCCATACTAGTGCTGACTCTGGTCGCCCTGGTTGGGTGTGGCGAACAGAAGTTGAATCAGGTCATGCCGAAAGCTGCGACTACTGACGCAGTTTACAGTGCGAAAGCCTCTCAATATCTGGAGGATGCACTCGGCACACCCAAGGCAAAAAAAATCGTACTGACCTTCTGGAATGAGAAAAGCAATCCAGACACCGGCTATTTATCCCTGGTCGTCGATGGCGTCGAAAAAGTCCGTCCCATTGACAACTACGGTGGCGTCAATCGCCGAACAGCAAGCACTGATGGATTTAAGTTTGTCTTTGAGAATGGCACTTGGCGGGCATATGTAGCTGAGAAGGATATCGAGACCCATGGTGAGCATCCCCAGGAGTTCTATAACGAGATGACCGGAATACTTCGCCGGTACTGATCAAGCTTCGCAAAAAAACCCCTCAATGAGGGGTTTTTTTGTGGGTGGGATATTAATAGTCAAGCCATAGTTTATAGCTATTGGTTTGAGAGTTGTGGGCGCTAAATTCTTCCTCGTGTTTGATTATTATATGCTGACAGAATTGCAAAAATATTTACCTGATTAGAAATATGCAATTGGAAGGTTTTGGTGCCGGCTATTAAGATTTAGCATTAGAAATTCGAAAGGAAAGAGTATGAGCATTACAACGGATAAACTTAACCGCGCTTTGGCTGCTCTCCGTGAGATTCAAGTCAAGGCGTGCGAATTACCTGAAATCTGTGAGCACGACGCTCACGTAATAGCAGCACTGGCTGGGACTGTAGAAATAATCTTAGATGAGGAGATTAGAAATGCTGCTTAAAGAGGCCTCAGTAAAGATTCCACGGGCGATTGGGATTGGTTTTATTATTTACTTTGGCCTTGTTGTTCCAGGGCGTGAAGCGACACCAATGCCTCACCCAAATACATTCGCTGCCATACAGGTTCCGCCGGTTCCAGTTCCACCAGTTTATACCAGTGAGACTGATCATGAGTAAGCTCAAAACAGTCGCAGGTTATTTGACCGGCTACAGCCAGACGAAGAATGCTGCACGCGAGCTGAAATATTCAGTAAGCTTGCCGATCTACTTTATTAAAGGGGGTTACCGCTGGTTCAAGGCTATTCGTGACCAGGCGAAAGGTGATCGTGAGCTGGCGGAAACTGATGATCGCCTGCTCTGGGATAAAATGTGCACAGATTGCATGATTACTAATGATTCATTACGACGTGCCTATAAGTCACTTTTATTCGTGAACGCGATTCTTATTCTCGGCATAGCTGGGGTGCTCGGTAATCTGGTTGCAAATTGGGACCGGGGTAGTCTGATGATTTTTGCAAATTTGGCCTTTCTGAACATGGTGTGTATGATGCTTTTCCAAAATGCATATCGTGTGAACATGGCCTATTCGCAAAGCGCTCCATCAGTAATTAAATTTCTGAGGGATGTTATCCGTAATCCGAGTTTGCTCGTCGGTAAAACGTTGCCGGCTGATTACCAAGTTCGGGTGAGGGCTAAGTGATGACCAGTTTTTCACAGTTGGTATTGTCCTGGATGTTTGGGCGTTGGATATTTCACCCGTCAGAAGTTACTGATTTCATTGCCCAAGACGTAACGCCACTGACAATCTTTGCGTCCGCGTTCGCAACACTTGGCCTTGCGATGTTCGGCGCTCTAGCGGCCTGGGCCATGTTTCTCGGTATTTTTCGACTCAAAAACAATGGTAACTTTTTCGGTGCAAGAGATGGAAACGAGGCATTTTTCTACCCGCTGCGGGTGATCGTCGCCTTGTCTTTAATTGCACCAGTTATTCCGGTCTCTAGTGCTGGCGGAATTCCGATCAGTTTGACGCCTGGGCACGCACTTGTCGCAGGTATCTCCAAGTCTGCGGCAGAATTTGGCGACACTATGCAGCACAATGCTTTTGAGCTGATGCATCGCCATAACCTGTTTAGCGATCCGAAATTTCGAGTTGAAGTTGACGCGAAAGTCGCTTTGGACATGTTAAACAGCTGGAAAATCTCAGCGGTTCAACTCGCCGGTCTGAAGATTTTTCGAGATCCTAACGATCAGATGATCTCACTTTCGAGTCGCGACCTTGCAGAAGAGGCTCTGAAAATCAGATGGAACCAGGTTTACGGCAGTAAATATCCCGCTGCAGGCTCGACTGAAACGGCTGCTGCAGATGTGTATATCGCAAACGCTGGCCGATCATTGCAGATACCGTTAATCCCGCCGAGTGACGAATTGGCCCGAGCTGCCAGCATGGGTGTCCAGGGACTGATCGAACCCGACGCTGTTACTGGCACGGTCGAAAGGGAGATGGAAACCGAGGGGTGGTTTTGCCAAGCCGGCTGGTTGTCTTCAATGACTTGCAGCGATGAGTACGCACAGGTCAAGAAAAACAATGCTGCCTCTATCGAGGCCGGTATAGCCTCGGCTCAGCGTCAAATCTGGATCGGTCTGGTTGAGCATGCCGTCCAGCAGGCAATTTCGGCCCGAGACGGGACTGTGGGGGCAGGGGACGCGAAGAAGTTTTTTGAAGACAGCATCACATGGGCTAGTCAGTCCGCTGACTGGTACAAAAAAGTGGTTGAGCAAACCATCGCCACCACAATTGCTACCGACCAGGCTGCTCGCAGTGAAGCGTATTTTAATGAAGTAAAGAATTGGGGTTGGATGCTTGGTGGCACTTTTGTGCTGCGCGCAGCGAGTGACTTCTCACGTGCCGCGAGCTACTCGGAAGGAGCTACAGCTCAGATGATGCCAAAGTCGGCACTGTCTACGCTGACGGCAGGTGACGACTTATCAAAGCTGGTCGAGAACGAAGCCCTGGCTCAAATTCAACCTGGTAATACTGGTACTGAAAAGTCGCTGCTGGCTAGAGTTTTTTCGCTCGACATCCTCAAGTCCACGACCGGGCCCTCGAATCAGAATATCCACAACATCGCGGCCTGGGGACGCTCGCTCGTTGGCACTGGCATTGGCTTTTTTGCGGGTGGGACGATAGCCCAATATATTCCAGGTTTGAGCTCAATCACCGATGGGACGCTGCCAAAAGCAATCGGCGGAGTAATGATTATCTCCGGGGGGTTGCTCGGTTACGTGATGCCTCTGCTTTTCGCGATCTATGGACTGATGGGGGCAATTAGCTGGCTCGTCGCAGTTGCGACGACGTTTTTCGGAGTGACGCTCTGGTCGGCTGGTATGGCCGCACCGAAAGGCGAAGAGCACACCTCCCAGCTGTCGGCGAAAGGGTATAACGCCTTCATCTTCATCTTCCTCTATCCTGCTTTGGCCGTGGGTGGTCTGGCAGCAGCGATCGTGATCAGCGCAGTCGGTCTGGCGATGGTCCAGGCGATGGCCATGGGACTTTGGGGCATGTTTGATCCAGGCGTGGCTGAAGTCGGGCGCCCATTGGAAAGTCTAGGCGGGATCCTGATTGGTGGCTTGCTGATGGTCATAGTCATCATCTTGCTGTCATGGAACGTGGTCGTCACCAGTGCTCAACTAATCACAAGTTTCCCCCGCAGTGTCCTCAACATGATTAGCCTTTCTGAGCCAGGCCTGAACCCGTACGAGAACAGCATGCAAGGAATCATGGGTGGGCTGTCGATGAGTACCCGCCAGATTCTGACGGGCTCTATCAGTCGAATGATCAATCCACCAGGAAGACAGCCGCCTCCTCAAGGTGGCGGCGAATGATGAAGTTATTATTGCTGTAGTTTGATTTGGTTCTACCTATAACTTACCGTTGTGGCCGCCAGTAAGCCCTTTCTTCGCCTATTTCACCATGAATTACGCCAAAGCGCCGAGCTAGCTCGGCCTTTGTGTCGTCGGCAAAATGGTAGTAGTGATTACTCATCATAGCGACGAAGCTTCCGAAAGAAGGATGTTCCTTCCAATATTCACCATGAATGGCGTATTCAAGTGAACGGTCGAACTGCCCCTTCATTGCTGCAAGAGCTCCTTCAACACGATCTTCGATAGTTTTTCCACTATATGCAGCGGAGTAACCATCGCTCTTCAATTGTTCTCGCTCTCTTTGCAAGTCTGGTTTGTAACCGAGTGCAGTGACTGCCGCTTCGTACTGATCATGATGTTCTTGATGGAGGGATACATCTTCGTGAAGGTCTGGAGCGAACGTAAAGCCGCAGTAGGCGCAGCTTCCTATGCTGTCGCATATTTTGACATGAGACATAATCGTAGCCCCACGCAACTGTAGGGGTTTGGGGAGCAATGGAACCAAAAACCAACGTAAGCCCGACTAGCTCCGTTCAGAGCCCTCTTCCCAGGCATCCGACTCGATAAAACCATTGCGCAACTTGACCACCCATTGGCGCCGTTATTGACCAGCCGGCTGCATTCTTGACCAGTTATTTGCATTCGGAGTGACCAGGAGGGGGGCAATAGAGAAAACGGAAAAAATCGTACGCTAAGGCCAAGCGTGTTTTGCTAATGAACTGTGCTAGCAGACAAAACCAGCGGCTAGCACAACATCGATTACTTGCATTGCGACACCCAGTACGAATTGCACGGTACTCCAGTCGTTTTGGGCAGCTATAAAATCGAATTTCGTTATCGAAGTTCGATTATTATGGATTAATCTGTGGAAAATCAGGTAGGCCAACGCATGACTAATACCTCCACCGATGACCGCAGCCCATGGTCGGTTTTTCTTATTTTTCTACGCCTTGGATTGACCTCCTTCGGCGGCCCCATCGCACACTTGGGATATTTTCGCGACGAGTTCGTCACGCGACGGCGCTGGTTGTCTGAACGCAGCTATGCTGATTTAGTGGCGCTGTGCCAATTTCTTCCAGGCCCAGCAAGCAGCCAGGTCGGCATAGCGTTGGGGCTATCACGGGCTGGATATAGCGGGGCGCTGGCTGCTTGGACAGGCTTTACGCTGCCTTCGGCCGTAGCTTTAATCCTGTTCGCGCTGGGCATTTCCAACTATGGGGATTCCGTTTCGCCGGGCGCGTTGCATGGCCTAAAAGTGGTGGCCGTTGCCGTAGTCGCCCAAGCGGTATGGGGCATGGCGCGCAACCTGTGTACGGATGGGCTGAGAGTCACAATAATGGCGATTGCCGCCTGTGCTGTCCTGCTCGTACCGTCCGCGTGGGGGCAGGTTGGTGTGATTGCTGCCGCAGGCATCATAGGCCGACTATTGTTCAAGCCAGCACATACTGTTGAGCACGACCCACTACCTATCACGGTCAGTCACCGGGCCGGCGCACTTTGGCTATCGTTATTTTTTGCCCTGCTGATTGGCCTACCGATCTTGGCAAAATTGCTGCCAAGTCCAACGATGGTGGTAGTGGACGCCTTCTATCGTGTGGGGTCACTAGTGTTCGGTGGTGGCCACGTTGTGTTGCCGCTGCTGCAAGCCGAAGTGGTGTCCTCCGGCTGGGTCAGTAATGAATCCTTCCTCGCGGGGTACGGGGCGGCTCAAGCGGTGCCCGGCCCATTGTTCACATTCGCCGCGTTCCTTGGTGCTTCGATGAGCACCGCTCCCTCTGGCTGGGTCGGCGGTATTGTGTGCCTACTGGCTATCTTCGCACCCTCTTTTCTGCTGGTTGTGGGAGCCATGCCATTTTGGGAGCGCCTGCGTCGCAATACAGGCATGCAAGCCGCGCTGGCTGGGGTCAATGCGGCGGTGGTTGGCCTGCTGCTGGCCGCGTTCTATCACCCTGTATGGACTAGCGCCATATTTCAGCCGCAAGACTTTGTCTTGGCCCTGGTCGCCCTTGTCGCACTGATGTTCTGGAAGCTCCCGCCGTGGCTAGTTGTCGTCGGCAGCGGTGCAGCGGGTTGGCTGTTGAGTATCGCGCTGTGAGGCACGAAAAATGACAGATAAAGACCTGTACGGCGGGTTGATCCGCCTGCACATACTTCACCATGCAGCCGAGAAGCCCGTCTTCGGACTGGGAATCATCGAAGAACTGCAACGACACGGCTACGAGCTGAGCGCCGGGACGGTATACCCAATGCTGCACGGGCTGGAAAAGAAGGGCTATTTGACCTCACGCCACGAACGCACCGGGCGACGTGAACGGCGTGTCTATGAGATCACTGAGCAAGGCCAAGTTGCGCTGGTCGAGGCACGTGCAAAGGTTAAGGAACTGTTCGGCGAGTTGATCGAAGGTTGCTGAGTTTACGGCTTCAACTCGGCGTCAGGCGGTTCACTGGCACCGCGTCAGACTAGGGCCGCTTTCTGCATTTTCTGACGCCAAGGCGTCAATCTCTATGGCCTCAACCTGACAGGCCGAATGCTTAGCGTACGATTTTTTCCGATTTCTCTATCGACCCCAGGAGGATCTGAATTGATCTCTCCACCATGTGTACACTGCCTGACAGCGGAGTTCGTCGCGGTTTAATCTAGAAAGACTTGCCCTAGGGAGATCAGCACGGCTGGAAGAACTGACCCAAACGAGGCAGCAGGTCGCATTTGACGATATCTTCACTGTATACTTTATCGCTCAGCCATACCTCTTGAGCTACAGGAACACCAGCATGACTGTACTCCAAACGATCTACTGGCAGCCTACGCCGCCTTAGCGCTACGCCCCCTCGCAACATCTCGCTTCCGCTAGTTTCGCTCGCGGTCGCGTACTGCTGTATGCCCGGTTTTTACACCCAAGGCACACAGCCAAATAATCCTCACAACTTGAATTCGTATCGACGCGCTCGCCATCTGCCTGGTGTGCGTGTGGTGCATTGCCTTGGATATTCTGATGCTGCAATCGCTCAAACAGACGTGGTTTTCCAACGTCCGTGGAGACGTGCTCGCGGGGATCGTGGTCGCGCTCGCGCTGATCCCGGAGGCCATTGCTTTCTCTATCATTGCCGGCGTCGACCCCAAGGTCGGTCTCTACGCCTCCTTCTGTATCTGTGCTGTCATCGCCTTCGTCGGCGGTCGACCCGGCATGATCTCGGCAGCTACCGGTGCGATGGCACTGCTGATGGTCACCCTGGTAAAAGATCACGGGCTTCAGTATTTGCTGGCAGCCACCTTGCTCTGCGGGGTGCTTCAAATCCTCGCTGGATACCTGAAACTGGGCTCTCTGATGCGCTTTGTTTCGCGCTCGGTAGTCACAGGCTTTGTGAATGCATTGGCGATTCTGATTTTCATGGCGCAGTTACCTGAATTGACCAACGTGACCTGGCACGTTTACGCCATGACCATAGTGGGCCTCGGAATAATCTATCTGTTTCCGTATGTACCGAAGATCGGCAAGCTGATTCCCTCGCCGCTGGTGTGCATCCTGGCCCTGACGGCCATTGCTATTTACCTCGGTCTGGATATCCGCACTGTGGGTGACATGGGCGAACTGCCGGACACGCTGCCGATTTTCCTGTGGCCTGAAGTCCCGCTGAACGTTGAAACTCTGCGCATCATCTTCCCGTACTCAGCCGCCTTGGCCGTAGTAGGTCTGCTTGAGTCCATGATGACCGCGACCATCGTCGACGATTTGACCGATACCACCAGCAACAAAAACCGTGAATGCAAGGGTCAAGGCATTGCCAACATCGCTGCCGGGATGCTCGGCGGTATGGCAGGCTGCGCCATGATCGGCCAGTCGATCATCAACGTGAAATCCGGTGGACGTACCCGTCTCTCCACATTGTGCGCGGGCATTTTCTTGCTGCTGATGGTCGTTTTCCTCGGCGAATGGCTCTCCAAGATCCCGATGGCTGCATTGGTTGCTGTGATGATCATGGTATCCATCGGCACCTTTAGCTGGGATTCCTTGCGCAATCTGAAAGAGCACCCACTGTCGACCAACCTCGTCATGGTCGCGACCGTTGTGGTGGTCGTGGCAACGCATAATCTGGCTTACGGCGTGTTGGTCGGCGTACTGCTGGCTTCGTTGTTCTTTGCGAACAAGGTCGGACATTACCTCGATATCAAGAGCAGTCTTGAAGAGACGGAGTCGCATCGGACTTACCGCGTGGTAGGCCAGGTGTTCTTCAGCTCGGCAGACAAGTTCACCGAAGTTTTTGACTTCAAGGAAGCGCTCAACAAGGTCACCATCGATCTGACACAGGCGCATTTCTGGGATATCACCGCCGTCGCCGCGCTGGATAAAGTGGTAATCAAGTTCCGTCGCGAGGGCGCCGAGGTTGAAGTGCTGGGTCTAAATGAGGCCAGCGCCACAATCGTTGACCGCTTTGGCGTGCATGACAAACCTGGCGCCATCGACAAGCTCATGAGCCACTAAGGAGATCGACAATGACCCACGTAATGGCATGTATTGATAACTCACAATCCTCATTGGCGGTCTGCGACTACGCAGCATGGGCGTCGCAGCGACTCAACGCGCCTCTTACCTTGCTTCACGTATTGGATGAAGAGAAATACCCAGCAGCAGCTGACCTAAGTGGAAATATTGGTCTCGGCAGTCGAGAGCATCTGCTGGAGGAGCTGGCTACATTGGATGCCCAACGCGCCAGACTCGCTCTGGAACAGGGCCAACACATGCTGGAAAAGGCCAGGGAGCGAACGGTCATTTCCGGCGCTGCGTTTCCTGAGCTGAAGCAGCGCCACGGACACTTGGTAGAAAGTCTGAGCGACCTTCAGGAGGATATTCGACTGTTGGTGATAGGGGTTGTAAGCCGGAAACCCAGAAATTTCCGTCAGCCGATCAACATGGCTTGTCTCGCGCTTGGTCGATGAGTTCCTGCATCGCCCGCATGACTTCTTCGTGGGTGTATGTTGGCGCTGATGGAAAATTGACCCACCCTGCCGATTGAAATTTGACCCAGGGCGGATTGCTGATTTTGTTACCAGCAACTGTGGATAAGTCTACCAGCGCAGCTGCTGTTGCCCCCACTCCTTCGCTAGCCCAGTTCAGTTGTTTAAGACCTGCCACACGCAGCCATGTAGCAGGCCGTCGTCGCCATGAAATCAGAACGGCTCATCGTCCTCCGGTTCCTGGCTGCCCTTACGCTTTCGCTCCCGTGATTTGATCTTGGCCTGGGCCGCCAAGCTACTGACTGCCACATCGCCACCAACTGCGCCCGCAGAGCCCCGGTGCGGTTGGATTTACCTTACAACATTGTAATGAAGTTTTTCGAAACGGGCTCGGTAGGAGCGTGTCATAATTCAGTGTCTGCTAACAGGCTGATGAGCCGTATCGGTCAGTAGGCACCGACGACATACAACTATCGAACCCTGGAGAACGCAATGACAAACTCAATGTTCGCTTCCTGTATCCAAGCTTGTTCGAACTGCGCCCTTGTGTGCGAAACGTGCGCCTCTGCTTGCCTGCGTGAGGATGACGTAAAAATGATGGCACGCTGCATCGAGCTTGACCGCGACTGCGCGGACATTTGTAGGTTGGCCGCCATACTGATGAGTCGCGAAAGTGATTACGCTAAAGAATTTTGTGCCCTTTGCGCCAAGATCTGCCGTGCATGCGGAGAGGAATGCGCGAAACATCAAGTGGATCACTGCCAAGAGTGTGCCAAAGCGTGCATGAAGTGCGCTGAAGAATGCGAGCGCATGGCTGCGTAACATTCGCGACTTGCTGCTCTGGCAAAGCTCGTCATCTCGTTGCCAGAGCAGCTTCGCCGGAATGACCTTATATCCCAGCATGTGCAGTTGAAGCTAAGCCAGCTGACTTGCTAGCAGAAAAGGCCTAGATATCCGCTGGCCGAGCTCACCCAAACCGTAAGCGTTCATTCCACGACGTACTGGACTTACTTTACGTCCCGAAGGGGCCTTAGCAATTCCGGTGAGACCTTGTACTGTTTCGTGCCGTTCTCGGCCAGGACGATCACGCTCTTGCGGTTGATCTTGGTGACGATCCCCATAGTCAAGCCAGTTCGGCTTTCGAAGGTCACCTTCAGCCCCACGTGCAGCCGACTCAGCGCCTGCAGGTTTTCTTGATCTTGCAGTTCATCAATGCGCCGGCAGATCATTCGGTTCAGCTCCAATAGCTGATCGATGCTCATGTCTTCAATGCGCATGGAGGGTGCCCTTTGGCTGTGCGGTCTGTCGATCAGAATGGCGCGGATCGATCAGCGAGCGTAACGGATTATCGGCGAACCGGGTCTTCCAGAGCCGAGGCGTCAGGTCAGCGACCTTGCTGGCCGGGTGCTGACTGATGCGCTGCAGCACGTCCACCAGATAGGTGTACGGGTTGATGTCGTGCAGTTTGCACGTAGTGATCAGGCTCTGGATGATGCCCACGTGTTCCGCGCCGAGTTCAGTCCAGCAGAACAGCCAGTTCTTGCGTCCCATGGGAATGGGGCGCAGGGCCCGTTCCAGGTGGTTGGTGTCTGGCTGGACGTCTGGGTCTTCCAGGAAGACGGTCAGGCTGGCTTCACGGCTGAGCACGTAGTTCAGTGCTTTGGTCAATAAATCACTGGGCAGCAGACCGCCCTGTGCCAGTTGATCCCGGCACCATTGGAAGAAGTCGCTGACCACCGGCTTTGAGTGGAGCAGCCGGTACTGGCGTTTCTTTTCGCCGGTCAGTTGCTGGACGCGGATCTCTTCTTCGTTGGTGTATAGCTTGGCAATCTGCTGAAGGGCTTCGGTGGCAGTTATCGGGTGGTCCTTCTGCGCCTCAATGAAGTAACGACGACTGTGCACCCAGCACTGCGCGTGGATGATGTTCTGCTGTGCGGCGGCATAGCGGGCATAAGCAGCATAGCCGTCACTGATCAGAGTTCCGCTGAACTGTTCGTTCAGTACCTGCTCGATATGGGCTCGGCCTCGACTGTTCGAGTAAGTGAACACCACTTCATCGGCATCGCCGTATAACGGCCAGAACCAGCCGGATTTCATCTTGCCTTTTTGTGGGCCTGCCCGACCCTGGTGGCCAGCTTTAATCGGCGTCTCATCCATCGCCAACACCCGGCTGCGCAGAACATTGTCGGTCTGGGCATCCACGATCGGCCGCAGCAGATCAATAGATCGCTTGATCAGATTGGTGAGGGTGCTGCGGCTGAGGGTAATACCCGCTTGCTGGATGCGTTGGTGTTGGCGATACAGCGGTAGGTGAAACTGGAACTTGTCGACCATCAGACCCGCCAACAAGCTGACGTCGGCCAGGCTGTTGTCCAGTACGTTGGACGGGGCCGGCGTGGTCACGGGCTTGTCGCTGCCCTTGCGCCGAAATACGGGGCGTTCCACTTGCAACACCACGTAACTGGACGTCCGCTGGGCCAGCCGATAGGTCGTTTTGGTGCCAAGGATGTCGTACTGGTCGGCGTCGGGGCCGCTTAGCTCCGGCGGCAGGTGTTCAACAACTTCCACTGGCACGTCCGCTGTAAAACGCAGACCCGTATCGTTCAGGCAGTCGTCGTCCCGCTGTTTCTTTCCGGTGCCTCGCTGATAAGCCCGAACCGGGCGTTTCTCCGCATCGAGAGGCTTCTCCGGGCTAGCCGCATCATTCGATTGGAACAGGCCGCCCTGCTCCGGGAGGTCATACACCTGCTTCTCGGACTTGGGGCCGAACAGCTGCTTCTTGAACCAGTCCAACTGCCGCTGCATGACCTGTAGCTGCTCACGCAACAGGGCATTCTCCTCGGCCAGTACCGAGTAGGAAGGGGCGTTGGAATAGGACGCGGAAGCCATTGAATTCATGGCCGATATTATACCGGAACACAACCCGCTACGTGCCCCGAAAACGCTTGAACTGACGGTACTTTTGCACCTCGATACCGTCAATCAGCAACTGGAGATCAGTCAGGTTTAAGGGGCGCTGTCCCGAAGAAGACGGCCGTACCCGGAACTGCCCCTGCTCCAGTCGCTTGGCCCACAGGCAGTAGCCCGTGGGCGTGAAATACAACATCTTCATTTGGGTCTTGCGACGGTTAACGAAGACAAAATACTGCCCGCTGAGCGGATCTTGCTTGAGTTGATTGCGGACCAGAGCGCTCAGCCCCCGGAAGGATTTGCGCATATCCGTGGGCTCGGTGCACAGCCAGATCCGGGCCTGGCTATCCAGACCGATCATCTGATCTGGCTCAGCCTTAGCTCAACACCATTACCCAGGCTCAGCACGATATTCCAGCCGCTTCCGGGAGAGGCCGAGTCATCCATCAGCGATGACAGATCCAGGAAGCTGGCATAACCAGAATCCGCAGCCTCACCGACCGGCTGACTCAACAGGCGCTTGCGCCAACTACAGAAGCTGGCATAACCGAGTTTGTGCTCCTTGCAGAACTGCGTGGCCGACAGGCCGCTGTCACGCTGCTGACCGATTAGGACTTGCCACTGTTCTGCGGTGCGGTGTTTTCTCATGGGGTTGTAAGCCGGAAACCCAGAAATTTCCGTCAGCCGATCAACATGGCTTGTCTCGCGCTTGGTCGATGAGTTCCTGCATCGCCCGCATGACTTCTTCGTGGGTGTACGACTTGGCGTTGGGGTCGTCGGCCTCTCGGAGAGCTTCCTCGACCTCGCGGGTCATCCGCGCATATTCTTCCGGCCACAGCGCTTGCTCCATGCGCAGCGACGCCTGCCCAAGCAGGTGCAGCAGGCCGAACAGCCGCATGTCATTGGTGGCGACGACGTGCTCTCGAATCCGCTCCTGGATCACCTCGCAGGCCCGATGCGCCTCTGGCGTCGCCGTGCCCTCGTAGCCGGCTGGGAGTTCTGCTTCTTCAGCGATTCGCGCCCAAGCGATAGCCGGTGGACAGGTTCATTTGCTCATCCACTTGCGCAGCAGACGCTTTTTCAGGGAGGCGCGCTCTTGCGGATTGCGTCCCTTGTGGTTGGCAATGCGATCCGCCGTGGCGGCCTGGCGCTTGATGGGCCAGTAGGAGCGGCCATCCTTACCCATCGACCAGACGTTGCTGACCTGGTTTTCCAGTAGAGGCAGATGGGCGCATAGAGCTTCCGGCGACGCGCTGGCCAGCGCGGTGCGCTCGTGAGTTCGCCAGCGCTGATGCCAGAGTTTCTTGTCCTCGCGCTCGCTACGGCAGGTCGTGTGCCCAACGATGGGCGTTTTGCGGCGGCTGCGGCTCATGATGTGGTTGTCTCCAAGAACATTCAGGACAGGCTTTCTGGGTAGAGCGCCGTCAACCGGGACAGGGTTTCTTGCACTTGTTCCAGCGAGGTCATCAGATGATCAACCTGATCCTGAAGATCCACGGCGAGATCAAATAGCTCAGCCACTCGGCTGCGTGATCCCTCGTTGAACGCGGCCATTGCCAGTTGATGCAGCTTCAACAGGTCGGTGCGCAGTTGCGGAGGTGCGCCGTCTGCGCTGTCATTCAAATCGCCGCGCAGCACGTCCACGGCATCGACTGCACGCAGCAGTGCCGTGGTATCGAAATTCTCGGGAGTCAGTTCGTCCCATTCGTCGTCGGTGATGCGGGCTGCCATCAGGAGGGCTCCGATTAAGCGGTTGCGAGCGTTAGATGCCCGATCGGCTCGGCTGCTGGCCGTACCTTGATTTCGATGTCGTAGCCGAGGCGATTCAGACAATCCATCAGCTTGCGTTCGGATAGATTGGTGAAGTCGCCGCGCATCATGCCCGACACCTTCGGTTGCGGGATGCCCATGCGTTTGGCCGCCGCTTGTTGAGTCAGCCCAAGGGCGCGCATGGCCCTCCTGATCTCGACCACCAGGCCGGTCTTGATCTTGAGCTTTTCAGCGTCAGGCAGTCCAAGGTCGGCAAAGACGTTGCCCGAGCTGCGCTGAACCTCGACGCCTTCAATGATTCGTTTTTGCATTTCGTAGCTCCTGTGCCAATACCTCGGCCACCTTCAGCCGAGCGCGGATGATGTCCATGTCGGCCTTTGGCGTGGCGATTCCGCTCTTGCTCTTCTTCTGGAAGCAGTGCAGGACGAACACCGCTTCCGCAAACTTGACCGTGTATACCGCTCGATAGGTGCCGCCGGCATCGTCTTCGACGACCTCCAGCACGCCGGCACCACCGAACCCCTTGAGCACCTTTGCTGCGTCATCCTGATCGCCTATCTGCGCCAACGAGAGCGCGTAACCGAAACGGCGACGCACGTCGGACGGCAACGCCATCAAATCCTTGTGGCTGCTCGCGATCCATTCGAGCGGTTTTTCTTTGTTTGTCATGACGGAATTTTATACCTGTTCAGGTAATGATGTAAACGCGGCAACCTCAAGGAGGTGTCGTAAAACATTTGTTTTGCGACAGGCTGTCAGCCGCCGCTGTGCTACCTGTGCAACACCCCCTCAAAAATGTACGGAAAACTCTATCGCTATTCACTATTATGCGGAAACCTGTTTTTGATGGTTATCCGCCTATGTTGGTTGGCTACATGCGCGTGTCGTCGGACTCCGACCGCCAGAGCACGGACTTGCAGCGCGACGCGCTGCTCGCCGCCGGCGTCGATCCGCGTCACCTGTTTGAGGATCGTGCCTCTGGCGCGAAGGATGACCGTGCCGGCTTGGCGCGGGCGCTTGAGTTCGTTCGAGCCGGCGATGTGCTGGTGGTGTGGAAACTCGACCGGCTCGGTCGCTCGCTGTCGCACCTGCTCGCCATTGTGACTTCGCTCAAGGACAAGCGGGTGGCGTTCCGCTCGCTGACAGAGAACCTGGACACTACGACGCCCTCGGGCGAATTCCTGTTCCAGGTGTTCGGTGCGCTCGCGCAGTACGAGCGCGCCTTGATTCAGGAGCGCGTCGTCGCGGGCTTGGCCGCCGCACGCAAACGCGGCCGGATCGGCGGCCGGCCGCAGGCGATCACTGGTGAGAAGCTGGACGCCATCGTCGCCGCGCTCGATGGCGGCATGTCTAAGGCGGCGGTGTGCCGCAACTTCAATGTCAAGCGCACTACGTTGATCGAAACATTGACGCGAGCAGGTTGGCGTGGTGCGGGAAGGACGGTCGATGAGCAACAAGAATAAGCTACTCACCGTCTTTTCTGACGCAGAGCAGGAAGCCTTGTACGGCCTACCGGACTTCGACGATGCTCAGCGGCTGGAATACCTGGCGTTGACCGAATCTGAACTGGCGTTCGCCAGCAGCCGGCCTAGCCTGCAGGCCCAAGTCTATTGCGTCTTGCAGATCGGCTACTTCAAGGCCAAGCATGCTTTCTTCCGCTTCGATTGGCATGAGGTCGAGGACGATTGCGCCTTCGTGCTGAGTCGCTATTTCCACGGCGAAGCGTTCGAACGCAAGGCGATCACCAAGCATGAGCACTACAGCCAGAGGGGTCAGATCGCCGAACTGTTCGGCTACCGGTCGTGGGCGGCTAGCTTCCTGCCGCAACTGGCACAGCAGGCTGAACAGATCGTGCGGCGCGACGTAATGCCAGGATTCGTGGCCGCCGAACTGATCGTTTGGCTCAGCGAGCACAAAATCATCCGGCCCGGCCACACCACCTTACAAGAGCTGGTCAGTGAAGCCCTGTCCACCGAACGCAGGCGCTTGGGCGGCTTGCTGGCAGAAGTGTTGGACGAATCGGCCAAAGCTGCGCTGGGCCAGCTCCTGGTGCGTGACGACACCCTGTCTCAACTGGCAGCGCTCAAGCAGGACGCTAAAGATTTCGGCTGGCGTCAGATGGCAGGGGAGCGCGAGAAGCGCGCCACGCTGAAGTCCTTGCACGGGATCGCCAAGGCGCTGCTGCCCAAGCTCGGCATCTCGCAGCAGAACCTGCTGTACTACGCGAGCCTGGCGAACTTCTATACCGTCCATGACCTGCGCCACCTGAAGGCGGAGCAGACCCGGCTCTACCTGCTGTGCTATGCCTGGGTACGTTACCGGCAGCTCACCGACAACCTGGTCGACGCGATGGCCTTCCACATGAAAAAACTTGAGGACGAGAGCCGCACGGGTGCGAAACAGTCCTTTGTCGCCGAACAGCTGCGACGCCATCAGGAAACGCCGCAGGTTGGCCGCCTGCTGTCGCTGTACGTGGACGACAGCGTGGCCGATCCGACGCCGTTCGGCGAGGTGCGCCAACGCGCCTACAAAATCATGTCCAGGGAATTGCTGCAAAACACGGCGCAGCGCATGAGCGTCAAGCCACTGAACAAACTGGCGCTGCACTGGCAGGCGGTGGACGGCCTGGCCGAACGCATTCGACGCCATCTACGGCCGCTGTACGTCGCGCTCGACTTCGCCGGCACGGCCCCCGATAACCCATGGCTCGCGGCGCTGACTTGGGCCAAGAGCGTGTTCGCCAAGCAGCAGCGCCTATCACAACGGCCACTCGACGAATGTCCGGCGGCAACGCTGCCGAAACGCTTGCGTCCGTACCTGCTGATGTTCGATGCCGAAGGCACGCCGACAGGCCTGCATGCCGATCGTTACGAATTCTGGCTTTACCGTCAGGTCAGGAAACGCTTCCAGGCGGGCGAGCTCTACATTGACGACAGCTTGCAGCACCGGCATTTGTCCGACGAGTTGGTTTCGATGGACGAGAAAGCCGCCGTGCTCGCGCAGATGGACATCCCCTTCCTGCGGCAGCCGGTCAGTGCCCAGCTCGATGCACTGGCGGCCGAGTTGCGTGCGCAATGGGTGGCGTTCAATCGCGAGCTGAAACAGGGCAAGCTGACGCACCTGGAATACGACAAGGACACGCAGAGACTGACCTGGCGCAAGCCCAAGGGGGAGAACCAGAAGGCGCGCGAGCAAGCTCTCTACGAGCAACTGCCATACTGCGATGTCGCCGACGTGTTTCGCTTCGTCAACGGTCAGTGCCAGTTCCTGTCGGCGCTGACACCATTGCAGCCACGCTATGCGAAGAAGGTAGCCGACGCCGACAGTCTGATGGCGGTGATCATTGCCCAAGCCATGAACCACGGCAACCAGGTTATGGCACGTACCAGCGACATCCCGTACCACGTCCTGGAGAGTACCTACCAGCAGTACCTGCGCCAGGCGACGCTACATGTGGCCAACGATTGCATCAGCAACGCCATCGCCGCACTGCCGATCTTCCCGCATTACTCGTTCGACCTCGATTCGTTGTACGGTGCCGTTGATGGGCAGAAATTCGGCGTCGAGCGACCAACTGTGAAGGCGCGCTACTCGCGCAAATATTTCGGCCGCGGCAAGGGCGTCGTCGCCTACACGCTGCTGTGCAATCACGTGCCGTTGAACGGCTACCTGATAGGCGCACACGAGTACGAGGCTCACCACGTGTTCGACATCTGGTACCGCAACACGTCGGACATCGTGCCGAGCGCGATCACCGGCGACATGCACAGCATCAACAAGGCCAACTTCGCCATCCTGCACTGGTTCGGACTTCGTTTCGAGCCGCGCTTCACCGACCTCGACGACCAGTTGCAGGAGCTGTATTGCGCCGATGATCTGGCATTGTACGAGAAATGCCTGATCCGGCCGGCTGGCCAGATCGACCGGCAACTCATCGTCGGTGAGAAGGCGAACATCGACCGAATCGTCGCCACACTGGGCCTGAAGGAAATGACGCAGGGCACGCTGATCCGCAAGCTGTGCACCTATACGGCGCCGAACCCGACGCGGCGCGCAATCTTCGAGTTCGACAAGCTCATCCGCAGTATCTACACACTGCGCTACCTGCGCGACCCGCAACTGGAGCGTAATGTTCACCGCTCGCAGAACCGCATTGAGTCCTATCACCAGCTACGCTCGACCATCGCCCAAGTCGGTGGGAAGAAGGAATTGACCGGCCGCACCGACATCGAAATCGAGATCAGCAACCAGTGCGCCAGGCTGATCGGCAACGCGATCATCTTCTACAACTCGGCGATCCTGTCCCTGCTGCTGACGAAGTACGAGGCAGCTGGCAATGCCAAGGCGCTGGCGTTGATCACGCAGATGTCGCCAGCGGCCTGGCGGCACATCCTGCTGAACGGGCATTACACCTTCCAGACTGACGGCAAGTTCATCGACCTGGATGCGCTCGTGGCGGGACTGGAGCTGGGCTGACGGAAATTTCTGGGATTCCGGCGTACAACCCCAGCGTAGGGCGAATCGAAGAGAAGTGGACATCGCTCAGCTCCTATGTAGAGAGCCTTCACGGTAGGTGCAGAGGACGACGTTCGACTTGAACGAAAGAGCTATGACTTCTGGAGATCGACCGCAGCCAGGGCGGAGGACGGATCGATGCCCAGCAGCGCCCTGAATGTCCGGGAGAAATGCGCCGAGTCGGAAAAACCTGCCGCATGCGCGGCTTCGGTCAGCCGTCCCCCTTTGGCCAGGTGTTGCAGGGCTTGGGTGAGGCGCAGCCATTTGACATAGCTGCGCAACGGCAGGCCGGTTTGCTCCACGAACCAATGGGAAAAACGCGTGGGTGACAAATGCACCAACGCGGCCATTGCCTCACGCCCCATTTGGCCTTCGCGCAGCGCTGCGGTGACCTTGGTCAAGCGCGGATCAGGGATTGGTGGATCGGCAAGCCGCAACAGCCGACGTACCTGCGCCTGCAACTGGACAGGCGAATGCCCCGACGCCCTCAGTGCCTCGACCATCGCAGCAATATCGGCCGCTACGATCTCCATCAGCCTCACGGCTCCGCTCACCCGCAAGGCACGCGCCTCATCGGACAGCACATCCAGGTAGATCGACAGGACATGCCCAGCACTGAGCCGGTGCTTCAAGCCTGCCGGAATCAAGATGGCAGCCCCAGATTGCCCACCCAACGGCGTTTCAACCGTTATCGCGGCGTCGAGCCCCACTGCAATTTGATGTGCTTGATGATGGTGCCAATCCTGGTGGGCGGCATGGCCGAGAAAGACGCCGATACCGGGGCCGACCCAGGCATGGCCTGACCAGCGAGCCACTTCTGCGGCATCCGAGCTTCGCATTATCTGCCCCGGTCCAGTTCCGCGCTTGGACTCAGCACACTGCTCAGGAGCAACATGGCGGCACCGCCCACGATGCCGATGTCCGCCAAGTTGAATGCAGGCCAATGCCAGGATTGCCAGAAAAAATCCAGATAGTCGATCACATGGCCTCGGAAGCTGCGATCGATCAGATTCCCCACTGCCCCTCCCAGTATGAGGCTATAGCCCAGCGCTTCGAGCTTGGCCCTGGGCTTACGCAAGAGCAACGCGAGCCCAATCGAAACAACCAGTGCGAGGAGAATGAAGAAGTAGCGCTGCCAACCGCCCGCGTCAGCTAGGAAGCTGAACGCTGCGCCGGTATTCCAGAAATGGACCAGATTGAAGACTGGGGTCAGAGGAACCACGGCGCCGACCGAGAGCGAACCCTCAATTACATATTTGATCGCCTGGTCGGCCAGGGCAACGGCTAGCGATAGCGTCCACCAGAGCCCGGGAGTGATACGGTGCGCCATTCCAAGTGGCGATTTCATTGTTTCGCTCCCTGAAACAGTCGCTGCAATCCGGGTGAGACGGGCATCGGCGCGAATGCACTGATCCTCGCGCGTCCGGTATTGCCGAGCGGTACCCAGATCTTCGAGAACAACACGGCAGCGATGATCCGTGGTGCTTGGCCGAACATTTCCCGGTAGTCGCGCAACTGCCAGCCAGCCCTTAGCATCAACCAATGGCTCCGCGCATGCAGGACGGGCATGTGCTGGCTCAAGATGTGGGCGCGCTCGAGCCAGGGGAATGCCTCGGTTGGCGCCTTTTCACGGAGTGCTGTCCTTGCCTGGAAAAAGGCTTCATCGATGGCATTGCGGAGGGCGGTATTCATCTGGAACTCACTTGCGCAGCAGTTGGAAGGCCATGATTCTGGGCCGATCGTGCAAGTGAACACCCTGTAGCCGCTATAGGGTCAAGCTCTACGCTTTGAGCAGAAGCGAATGGCACTTTTCTAGCGCGCCTTATGGAAGCCGTTTGCCTCCCTCCACTAGACCCGAAAGTATTCCGCAGTCCAGGCTTTGTCGTTCGTCATCGCAGCAGCTGCGTAACGTCACCAACTGGTTTTCCAGGGCTTGCAAGGATGCGATCTGGGCCCTGACCTGGGCGATATGGCTATCAAGCAGCGTATTGACCGCCGCGCACGGTTGCTGCGGCTGTGCTTGAACGCTCTGCAAAACACCAATTTCGTCCAACGACATGCCAAAGGACCGGCAACGGCGGATGAACAGCAGTTTCTCCACATGATCCGCTTCGTAGGCTCGGTAGCCATTTGCCTGGCGATTGGGCGATGCAAGCAGGCCCTGGCGCTCATAGAAACGAATGGTCTGAATGTCCGCTCCCGTCAGCTGTGCAAGTTGACCAATGCGCATAGGCTGCTCCTCGATAAACAGCCAGTATATCCAGGCTTGACCCTATACCTGCTATATGGTTTTCAATTGCCAGAATTGAACCTGATAGGAGAGGCGGATCATGAGCTCGTGTGAAAAATCCTGTGGCTGCGGTTCAGTGTCAGCGCCTGCTGAAGCAGCGAGCGCGCCCTCGACCGAAGGAGCCTGGGTCAGCCATTTTTCTGTACCCAAGATGGATTGCCCTTCGGAAGAGCGAATGATTCGGCTCGCGCTGAATAGCTTGCCTGAGCTTCGTTCGTTGTCCTTTGATCTGAGCAGCAGGCAGGTACTCGCTTTCCATGACGGGGCGGTTGACCCAATCACTACCAAGCTGGAGTCCCTGGGTCTAGGGGCAGCGCTACTGGGGACTCAACCAGCTAGTCAGGAAGCAGCCTCGACCAATCGCGCTGATGAGGAATTAGCGGCGTCGAAAGAGGCGAGCACCCTGAAAATTTTGCTCGGCATCAACGCTGCCATGTTTGTTATCGAGATGGGCGCAGGGTTGATCGCTCAGTCGACGGGCCTTATTGCCGACTCGCTGGACATGTTTGCGGATGCTGCCGTCTATGGCTTGGCTCTCTTTGCCGTCGGCCGCAGTGCACAGCTGCAAGTTCGCGCTGCGCACCTGGCGGGTTTCTTTCAGATCCTGTTGGCACTGGGCGTACTCGTGGAGGTGGCTAGACGCTTCCACTATGGCAGCGAACCTGAGTCGATGCTGATGATGGGGATTGGCTTAGTTGCACTCGTCGCAAACGCCAGCTGTCTCTTGATGATCTATGGCCATCGCGAAGGCGGTGCACACATGAAAGCGAGCTGGATTTTTTCGGCCAACGATGTGCTCGCGAACATTGGCGTTATCGTCGCCGGCGCGCTGGTTGCGTGGACGGGCTCTCCCTACCCAGACTTGGTGATTGGTACGGTCGTTGGCCTCATCGTATTGAACGGTGCGCGCCGAATCCTGGCATTGAAAGCCTGACCAACCGATCCTGTATTCCATCGCGATGGGCTCACTTTCTACAAGTGAACATCAATGGTACGGACAGTCCAATAAACCTTCGTTTGATAGACGCCTCTGGCGAGGTGTGCTGGGTGCACTCCTGGAAGGATTGAGCTACAATGTAGCTCATCAATCTGGAGGATCAAACCATGTCCGCAAATGCTGTAGTCCGTGCCCGTATCGACGAGCACATCAAGGAAGAGGCGACCGTCGTGCTGGCAGCGATGGGACTCACCGTGTCTGACGCCTTCCGCATCATGTTGACCCGAGTCGCCCGCGAGAAAGCCTTGCCGTTCGAGCCGCTGATTCCGAACGCCACCACCATCGAGGCGATGAAGGAAGCGCGCCGTGGCGGCTTGAAGTCGTTCGCTTCCGTCGAGGATCTGATGGCGGATCTGAATGCGGACGATTGAACAGACCAGCCGGTTCAAACGCGATTATAAACGCGAAGCCAAAGGCCCGCATCGTCAGACGCTGGCGAGCGATTTCATTGCCGTCGTCACAGCCCTGGCGAATAACCAGCCTCTGGCCGAGAAGCACCGTGACCACGCCCTCACCGGCGACTGGAAAGACCACCGGGACTGTCACATCAAGCCCGACCTGGTGTTGATTTACCGCAAGCCGGATGACGCCGTGCTGCAACTCGTGCGTCTCGGATCGCATAGCGAGCTTGGCCTGTAACGCCGGGGTCTGCCCAGGACAAGGAAAGAAGCTACATGACAATCAGCATCACCGACGACGATTGGAACGAACTGACTCCCGAGAGTTTCGATACCACCGCACTGCTGCGGGCAGTCGATGCCGTGGACGAGCTGCGCGGCGATTGAGTGACAACGCAGACGGCGGGCCTCCGCAACTGCGCACCGACCTGTTGAAGCTGCATCAACTGGCGATGAGGTGATCCAGGTGCGGATTCGAGAGCACGTCATCGCCACCAATGACATGCGTCTGTTCGGTCTGCACCTACTGGGGCAGGCGTCGCTGCGCATGGAGCAAGCGCTGTGGCCAGAAGAATATGAGCGGATGACCCGCGAGGTCGAAGAAGCTCTCCGTGAGGCCGACGACCCCAACGCCAAGTCGTACACCCACGAGAAGTCATGCAGGCGATGCAGGAACGAATCGACCAAGCACGAGACAAGCCATGTTGATCGGCCCTGCCCCAACTCCCTCGAACTCGGATGAGTCGGACCTAGCAACGTGGTGACACCGATCATCTAGGGCCGGAGCAGAGCCTGTGTCAGCCCGCGAGGCGGTGCGTCACTTCGCTGAGCTGGGCCGACAGCGTATGCAGGTTCTGGCTGGCTGCCTCGGTACGCTCGACATTGTCCTGGTTGGTGGTGGCGATGGCGGTAATTTCGGTCAGATTGCGCGAGATATCTTCCGCCACGGACGTCTGCTCTTCGGCAGCGGTAGCGATCTGACGGTTCATGTCGCGGATCGCTTCGACTTCTTGGGTGATGCGCTGAAGCATGCTGCCCGCTTCCGTAACCTGTTCGACACCTTCGTTGCTGCGGGTTTGTCCATTTTCAATCGCACGCACCGCATCCACCGCGCCGGTCTGCACCGTGTCGATAATCTGATGAATTTCAGCGGTGGAGTCGGCGGTGCGCCTGGCCAGCGTGCGCACCTCGTCGGCAACGACGGCAAACCCGCGTCCGGCATCGCCCGCGCGGGCGGCTTCGATGGCTGCGTTTAGCGCCAGCAGATTGGTCTGGTCGGCGATGCCGCGAATAACTTCCAGCACCTTGCCAATGCGACCGCTATCGGTCTCCAGACGGCGTATTACCTCGGCGGTGTTGCTGATCTCGCCGCGCATGTGGGTAATGGTCTGGATAGTCGAACGCATCATGGTCTCACCCTGCTGCGCCGAATGATCGGCCGCATCCGCTGCACGCGCGGCTTCGGCGGCGTGACGGGCGACTTCCTGCGCCGTAGCGGACATTTCATGCATGGCGGTAGCGACCTGATCGGTGCGCGAGAACTGCTCGCGAGTGCCTTGGCCCATCAGTGCGGCGATGGCGCTCAATTCACCACTGGCGCTGTCCAGGTCCGAGGTGTTGCGTTGCAGGAGGGTGAACGTATCGGCAAGGAAGTCACGCAGGATATTCGCGGCAACTGCCAGACGTCCCAATTCGTCAGCACGGGACGCATCGACGCGCTGTGCAAAGTCGCCCTGGCTGAGCTTGGCGATGTGGTCGATCAGGTGACGGATGGGGGCGATCAGATTGCGGTTTACCAACCATAGGCTGAGCAAGGCGATGAAAACGCCAGCGGCTAGCATTACCAACGAGCCGACGACTATTTTACGATCTGCGGCTTCGCTGATGGTTTCCGAACGATGCAGCGCCGAATCGCGCTGCTGGATGACCAAACCACTGAGCTGTTCGCTGGTGGCACGGTCGATGCCTTGAACCGCCTCGTCGCCGGCGAATGGATCGTTTCCGCCGGCGATGTAGGCCGCACGGCCCGCGCGGTAGGCGGCGCCGAGGCGCCGGTGCTCCTCGTGCAGGTCGCGGAGCTGCTTTGACAGGGCAGGGTTGTGCTCGCTTCGCTCAACGAGTCTGCCCAGGATGTCCTGGACCTTTCGTTCCTGGTTCTCGAAGCTTTGCCAGTACTTGCTCAAGGCTTCAGGTGATTTGCCACGCAGCAAGACGTTCTTCCACTCCTGCACCTGCACTTTGAATTCCACGTTGGCTTCGTCGATCAGGCGCGACGTTTCGATCGGACCCTTGAGTAGTTGTTGATACTTGGAAATGTCATCCGACAAGAAGGAAAAACTGGCGAAGGCGATCAGCAATATCACCAACAGGCTGCCGCCGATCAGTGTGAGCAGCTGAGCGCGCAGGGATTTTTTCAAGAGCATCTGGGCGGTCTCGTATCGAAAGGGGGGCGCTTGAGTCATACGCAAGATTGAGCGAGCGGTCAGCCAAATGACCGTTCGTTCGCCCCCTTATGTCGGCGTACCGCTGCGATACTTGAACGCTTTCAGACCAGACGCAGATGGTTGTCCCAGAGCCCTGCCGGCAATTGCAGCGCGGTGCTGACGAAGCCCCCGCTGGCGGGGTCGACCGTTAGGACAAGATGTCCGATCCGCGCTCATCGAAGCCTCCGCGCCTGGCCGGGGCACTTCTACCCGTGTGTTCGCGCAGTTGCGACAGCCAACCCGCAGGGAGTTTTTGCGGTTCATCCGCGTGGCTTGAGGAGACCAAGTTTCCGTCGCGGTCAAATAAGCTCATGCGCTTGAAAACCGGGTCCTCGGCGAGCATTCGCGCGGCTCGTCTCTGGTTTGGCCTTAAGCTACCGGCGCCCCTATCTGCCTGGTCTGCACTCTTTACTATACCGAACGACGAATGTCAGATCGAGCGCTCGGCGATCGGGAATATTTTTCGCCAAGCAAGGGCTACGCATGTCGCGAGATTCCAGCGCCTACGACTGGTGTTTAGAGTCGGCCAATACTCCTGTCCGGCCGGTCAGCCATGCGTCCTTGAGTCGTCGTGAATCCTGGCGGGATCGGACCTGGGCCCACAACCGTTCCCACCGAACATTTTCCCCGCCGGCGAGCGGCTTTCTCGCGCAACAAATTGTTCGGAGCTCAAGGTCCTTCTCTACGTTTCGGCTGCATTGGCAGTGCGTTCGGCCCTCACCCGCCGATCGGCTCACAACAAGGACGCGATGGGCGCGACCATGAATCCGAAAGGAGAACACCATGGCCATCATCGGCATCTTTACCACCTCTAAAGACGGGGCTAGTTGCAGTTAATGTGAGTAGGGAACGATGGAATGCAAGCCGGCGCGGCTGAATGCAAGCTCGCTCGCAAATAATCTGAGCCAGACGGCTCCGTCAGTCGCAGTTAATCTGAGCCGGAAATTGCGCTGATTGCGAGCACGGCCGTTTTCGATTGCAAGCCGGTACAGCTACCTGCTCACCCGGAGCGAAGGCACCATCGGCGAGCTTGCACATCTGCTGGTGGCGGCGGCCGTCGCCGCCGTGGAGAGTGGCGAGGAAGCGATCAACCACCGCACGCTCAGCATGGCCGACTACATCGGCCCCAGTGAGCGGCGGCGACAGTTCGAGCGGGAACTGATGTGAAGTCCGCGCCGCGCTGGCCGCTGCATCCGGCACCCAAGGAAGGCGAAGCCCTGTCCTCATGGCTCAACCGGGTCGCCGCCTGCTACCAGATGGACGTGCACGAGCTGCTGGCCCACGATCTTGGTCACAGCCAACTTGATGACCTGGATACCGCACCATCCTTGTCGTTGCTGACGGCGCTCTGCCAGCGCAGTGGCGTCGAGCTGGAGCGGTTGCGCAGCATGAGTCTTGCAGGCTGGGTGCCGTGGCTGCTCGACAGTCTCGACGATTCGGTACCAGCAGCCTTGGAAACCTATACATTCCAATGCGCGGTGCTCCTGCCCAAGCGCACCCGCAAGGTGCGGTCCATCACTCGCTGGCGTGCCTGGCTACCGAGCCAGACGATTCGCCGGGCGTGTCCGCAGTGTCTGAACGATCCAACGAATCAAGCTGTGCTACTCGTCTGGCAGCTCCCCTTGATGCTGAGCTGCCCGCAGCATGGCTGCTGGCTGGAGTCCTACTGGGGCATGCCCGGCCGGTATCTTCAGTGGGAAATCGCCGATGCTGCGCCGCGCCCTGCCGATGACGCAATCGCCTGCATGGACCGGCGCACCTGGCAGGCGCTGACGACGGGTTTTGTGGAGCTGCCGCGTCGGCGTGTCCACGCCGGCTTGTGGTTCCGGCTGCTGCGCACCCTGCTTGATGAGCTGAACACGCCGCTCTCGCACTGCGGCAGTTGCTCGGCGAGCATCCGCCATGTCTGGGAGCGCTGCGGCCATCCGCTGCGCGCCGGGCAGAGTCTGTGGCGTCCCTACGAGATTCTGGCCCCGGCGGTGCAGTGGCAGATGCTGGAGGCGGCGGCCACCGCCATCACGCTGATCGAGTCAAAGGCGCTGATCCCGCGCGGGGAACAGGCCGCGCTGTTTCAGACGGAGCCGCACACTGGTTTCACCAACGGCCTGCCGGCGAAGGTGCCGAAGCCGGAACCCATCAACCACTGGCAACGAGCAGCCCAGGCCATCGATGAGGCCATCATTGAAGCGCGACACAACCCGGAGACGGCCCGCTTGCTGTTCACACTGGCGTCCTACGGGCGACGCGACCCCGAATCCCTGGAACGTTTGCGCGCCACGTTCACCAAGGAGGGCATCCCGCCGGAGTTTTTGTCACATTACGAGCCTGAATGGCCGTTTGCAGGTCTTAGACTAAATGACGGGTTAAGTGACAGTTTTTGACGGCGAGAACTTTCTGGCTCACACTGTCACATAATCGAACGTATATGTGACAGGTACGACATGCTGATAGGCTACATGCGGGTATCGAAGGCGGACGGCTCCCAGGCTACCGATTTGCAGCGCGACGCGCTGATTGCCGCCGGGGTCGATCCAGTACATCTTTACGAGGACCAGGCATCCGGCATGCGCGAGGATCGGCCCGGCTTGACGAGCTGCCTGAAGGCGTTGCGAACTGGCGACACACTGGTCGTGTGGAAACTGGATCGGCTCGGACGCGACCTGCGACATCTCATCAACACCGTGCACGACCTGACTGGGCGCGGCATCGGCTTGAAGGTATTAACCGGGCACGGCGCGGCCATCGACACCACGACCGCCGCCGGCAAGCTGGTCTTTGGCATCTTCGCCGCCCTGGCCGAGTTCGAGCGCGAGTTGATCGCGGAGCGCACGATTGCCGGCCTAGCCTCGGCCCGCGCGCGCGGGCGGAAAGGCGGCCGGCCGTTCAAGATGACCGCCGCCAAGCTGCGGCTGGCGATGGCGGCAATGGGTCAGCCAGAGACCAAGGTCGGCGACCTGTGCCAGGAACTTGGCGTCACGCGGCAGACCCTGTATCGGCATGTTTCACCCAAGGGTGAGCTACGTCCAGATGGCGAGAAGCTACTCAGCCGAATTTGATGCCGGCATGAGGCAACGTAGCGACAGCGTGGTTTGTCTCAATGGGAAGCGCTCATGATCGATCTTTGAAGGCCCGCAGCAGTCGTGTCACAGACAGGACGAACAAACCGGTCAGCGTGAGGGCTGCGATACCCCAGTACTCTCCGATGAACGCGCCGGCCGTCGTGCCGGCCAGCACAATGGCGAGAATCGGCAAATGGCAGGGACAGGTGAGCACGGCCAGCGCGCCCCACAGGTAGCCGGTGATCGGTTTGTGCGTCTCGGACGGCAAGCGCTCGGGGCTGTTCATGGCAGACTCTCCGCGTGCTGTGCCGGCTCGGTCGGCATGGTGGCCAACTGCACCTCCAGATCGGCCAACGCTTCGCGCCGACGCTCGACGAACTGGCGCAGAACGGCAAGCTGCGCGGCCGCTTCATCGCCGTCCGCAGCATCCAGCGCCCGGCACAGCCGCGCCAGCGCGTCCAGGCCGATGCCCGCCTCGAAGGCCGCCCGCACGAAGCACAGCCGTTGCAAGGCGGCATCATCGAACAGGCCATAGCCGCCCGGGGTGCACGCCACCGGACGCAGCAATCCGCGCAGCAGGTAGTCGCGCACGATATGCACGCTCACCCCGGCATCAAGGGCCAGCCGGGACACGGTGTAGGCGCTCATTGAAAACCTCCTTTTTTTATCCAGCGCAGCAGGAAAGCTGCTTCACGTCCTTGTTGAAGGTCTGCGCCGCAAGCTTCAACCCCTCGACCATTGTCAGGTAGGGGAACAACTGGTCGGCCAGTTCCTGCACCGTCATGCGGTTGCGGATGGCGAGCACCGCCGTCTGGATCAGTTCGCCCGCTTCCGGGGCCACCGCCTGCACGCCGATGAGCCGTCCGCTACCTTCCTCGATGACCAGCTTGATGAAGCCGCGTGTGTCGAAGTTGGCAAGCGCTCGCGGAACGTTGTCGAGTGTCAGCGTGCGACTGTCGGTCTCGATGCCATCGTGGTGCGCTTCCGCCTCGCTGTAGCCCACGGTGGCGACTTGCGGGTCGGTGAACACCACTGCCGGCATCGCGGTCAGATTGAGGGCTGCGTCGCCGCCGGTCATGTTGATCGCGGCACGGGTGCCGGCGGCCGCTGCCACGTAGACGAACTGCGGCTGGTCGGTGCAGTCGCCGGCCGCGTAGATGTTCGGGTTGCTCGTGCGCATGCCTTGGTCGATAACGATGGCCCCTTGCGCATTGACAGTGACCCCCGCCGCGTCCAGCGCGAGGCTGCGCGTATTCGGTGCCCGACCGGTGGCAACCAGCAACTTGTCAGCGCGCAATTCACCGTGTCCGGTGGTCAGCACGAATTCGCCGTTCACATGGGCGACCTGGCTGGCTTGCGTGTGCTCCAGCACCTCGATGCCCTCGGCGCGGAAAGCGGCTGTCACGGCCTCGCCGATGGCCGGGTCTTCCCGGAAGAACAAGGTGCTGCGTGCCAGGATCGTGACCTGGCTGCCGAGCCGGGCAAAGGCTTGCGCCAGTTCCAACGCCACCACCGACGAACCGATCACGGCCAGGCGTGCGGGAATGGTGTCGCTGACAAGCGCTTCGGTGGAAGTCCAGTAGGGTGACTCTTTCAGGCCCGGAATCGGCGGCACGGCCGGACTGGCACCGGTGGCGACCAGGCAGCGGTCGAACGTTACCTCGCGCTCGCCACCCTCGTTCAAACGGACGACCAGGCTCTGGTCGTCCTTGAAACGCGCTTCACCGTGCAAAACGGTGATGGCTGGATTGCCGTCCAGGATGCCTTCGTATTTGGCGTGCCGCAGTTCATCGACACGGGCCTGCTGCTGGGCCAGCAGTTTGCTGCGGTCAATCGCAGGCACAGTTGCCGCAATACCGCCGTCGAACGGACTTTCCCGGCGCAGATGGGCAATATGGGCAGCGCGGATCATGATCTTGGACGGCACACAGCCGATATTGACGCAGGTGCCGCCGATGGTGCCGCGTTCGATCAGCGTGACCGTCGCGCCTTGCTCGACGGCCTTCAGCGCCGCCGCCATCGCGGCCCCGCCGCTGCCAATGATGGCGATATGCAAACCGGCGCCCTCAAGTGCATCACGGATTTTTGGTTCATCTTTGAAATCACCAACCCGGATCGAGCCTTGATAACCCAATGCGGCGATGGCGGCCAGCAGTTGGTTGTGGCTCACGGCGGTGTCTGCCATGACTTGCGCGCGGCTTTCTGGATAGGACACCACAGCGGCATTCACGCCGGGAATCTTTTCCAAAGCATCTTTGACATGGGTGGCGCAGGATGTGCAGGTCATGCCATTCACGGTGATTTCGGTCATTTTTTTACTCCATTGAATTTCGGGGTGCAGCAGGCATCGGCTTGGCGTTTTCGTTGGATGGCGTAGATGGTCAAGCCGATGAAAATCGCCAGCGCAGGCAGCAGCACATAGTCCAGATAGCCGGTCAGCGCGGACAAGCCGACCACACCGAGCAAAATGACCAGAACAGGGGTGAAGCAACACAGCGCCACGAGGGTTGTGCCAATGATGCTGACCCGCAGCAGTGTCTTCGGGTCTTTCATGATCAGTTCTTGACTGATGATGGGTAGCCCGCATCCTCGGTAGCCTTGGTCAGTTTCTGCACGCTGGTCTTGGCATCATCGAAGGTGACCACCGCTTCGCGCGTCTCGAAGGTCACGTCAACTTTACTGACGCCATCGACCTTGGAAATCGCCTTCTTGACAGTGATCGGACAGGCCGAGCAGGTCATGCCCGGTACGGACAGCGTAACGGTCTGGGTGGCGGCCCACACGGGGGCAACAACGGCAGCGAGGGCAAGGGCGGAAAGCAGCTTTTTCATGGTGAACTCCTGTGATCAATAGAAAAATGGCACGACGTAGGGAAATCCGAGCGCGACCAAAACCAGCACGGCCACGCCCCAGAAAATGAGCTTGTAAGTAGCTCGCACTTGGGGAATCGCGCAAACCTCACCCGGTTTGCAGGCGGCTGACGGCCGGTAGATGCGCCGCCAGGCGAAGAACAACGCCACCAGCGCCACGCCGATAAAGATGGGGCGATAGGGTTCCAACACCGTCAAGTTGCCGATCCAAGCGCCGCTGAACCCCAAGGCGATCAGAACCAGCGGCCCGAGGCAGCAAGCCGAGGCGAGGATGGCGGCCAGCCCGCCAGTGAAGAGCGCGCCGCGCCCGTTTTGAGGTTCAGACATACGTTTGTCCTTTCGAATCTGAATTGGATAGCTTAAGCTTACTTCCGTAGTTATGTACGGAGTCAAGCGATATGGAAAACAATTTGGAGAACCTGACCATTGGCGTTTTCGCCAGGACGGCCGGGGTCAATGTGGAGACCATCCGGTTCTATCAGCGCAAGGGCTTGCTCCCGGAACCGGACAAGCCTTACGGCAGCATTCGCCGCTATGGCGAGACGGATGTAACGCGGGTGCGCTTCGTGAAATCAGCCCAGCGGTTGGGCTTCAGCCTGGATGAGATCGCCGAGCTGCTGCGGCTGGAGGATGGCACCCATTGCGAGGAAGCCAGCAGCCTGGCCGAGCACAAGCTCAAGGACGTGCGCGAGAGGATGGCTGACCTGGCGCGCATGGAGGCCGTGCTGTCTGATTTGGTGTGCGCCTGCCATGCGCGGAAGGGGAACGTTTCCTGCCCGCTGATTGCGTCACTGCAAGGGAAGAAAGAACCGCGCAGTGCGGACGCGGTGTAGCCCGAGGGAACTACGCCTTAGCGTGCTTTATTTTCCGTTTTCTGAGGCGACTCCAACGTCAGAAAAGACCGTGCGGTCGACTTTTGATATTTCGTGCTGTCGCCTTCTGAAAGTGACACCCAGCTCCGAGTTAGCCCATATTATGGTTTTAAATACTGGTATCGTTAATCAAGGTTCTATTTTCAATTTCTCTGTTGAGTAAACGGTACTTTTGATGAAAATTGGCTATGCGCGGGTGAGTACTCGGGATCAGAACGCCGACCTCCAGATCGATGCTCTGACAAAGGCAGGGTGCGAGCGGATCTATCAAGACGTTGCCAGCGGCTCAAAAAGCGCACGTCCGGAACTGGACAAATTATTGGTTCATGTACGGGCCGGTGATGCTGTGGTGATTTGGAAGCTGGATCGTCTAGGGCGCTCGCTCAAGCACCTGGTCGAACTGGTCGGTGAATTGGCCGCTCGTAACGTTGGCCTGCAAAGTCTGAATGACCCCATCGATACCACCCACGCGCAAGGCCGCTTTGTGTTCAACCTGTTCGCTTCATTGGCAGAGTTCGAACGTGAGTTGATTCGTGAGCGCACACAGGCAGGCTTGTCCGCTGCACGGTCACGTGGTCGAGTCGGTGGCCGCCCGAAGGGGCTGCCCGCTCAGGCGGAAGCGACCGCTATGGCCGCAGAAACGCTGTACCGAGAGGGTCGGTTAAGTGTGAGCGCCATTGGCAAGAAACTGCACATTTCCAAAAGCACGCTTTACCGCTACCTCCGGCATCGCGGCATAACGATCGGCGTACCCGCAAAAATCACCTAGCATCTCAACATCACGGTCCCACCGGCAGTGGACAATGCCGAACGGATCGCGACGGTCATATTGCGCCTGGCCGTCGAGAACAACAGCAAGTTCGTGCGTGGTAAAAAACGGGCACTGGAGAATATCGAGCGTTACTGCCTGGAACCTTACGGCATGAAGCTGCTTGAGTCGGGCAACTACGCGCTGAGCATTCCCTATCGCAACGATGAGGCACTGGATAAGACGGTACATGATCTGCTGACCGAGATCAGCCAAGAGGCCGAGATGCGTAATTGCTTTATCGAGGCGGATGCCTGGGAAGAGGGCTCTGAGCGGAGGTGGTAGGGCTTATGTTGGTTTTTGGTTCCATTGCTCCCCACACCCCCTGTACGAGTTCGTGATAACTCCGCAGCTTGAAAAAATCCTTTGCAACCTCATTCAGTCTTTGATTGTAAGTCAGGTGAGGTAGCATGGCCTTGATTGCTTGGCCATCTTTTTTGCGGTGGCAATGTCTGCCAAAGAAATAGAAATGCTCATCGGTGAATCTCCTTCCAGTAAGGATTTCCAGGACCCGATCAGAGAAATCAGCTGGTTGAGATGCACAAGCATTTCAGGAGTGGAGTTCGGGTAGTTGCACTAGGCTATGCCAATTCGGGTCGGCAAGCACCTACCGGGTGCTCCAGCGTAAGATCACCTAGCTTGTAGTCATTGTCAACCTTGTGAAACTCTAAGGTCGTTACCATGATCCCACCTCACTTATCTGATCTCGTAGTAGATCACATAGTTAACACCGTGCCCGTTTTGCAGATCGGCCGTGATCGAATGGTCTACTACCCGGGCTCTGCTTTCGCCGGCTTGGCCTGCAACGCCTACCCGCAATCCTGGAGAGCCAAGGCATCGAAAGAACCCAGTGGTTCACTTTGGTTCGCGATCCACCTTGATGCGATCGGAATTTACTGGGAAGTTGACTATGTTGCATGGGCGAAAGGCTGCGCTTTCGTCTCTACCCCCGAGCATCGATTCTATTGGGCGCACGGCAAACCCGGGCTGGCTGAGAGGGTGTTGCGCCCCTTGTATCTGGACTGGATGCTTCAAGGTGCTCTTGCGGCTGAGTACGGGCCTGATTATTTACCAGGGTTAGCCGGAGACCCAGTGCTCCTGGACGAGTACAGCGAGTACCAGGAGCAAATGGTCCAGCTACTGAGCAGATTCGCAGTCGAGGCGCGATAGGTTGAGCAAGCATTGACGACAACCGCGAATATCCTTAGATTGAATCCAGTAGCCGAGGGAAACGAGGGCGAAAGCCTCCACCCGCGGACATATGAAACTGCTTTACGAAGAAACCACCTCACGGTGGTTTTTTCGTTTCTGGCGCCGAATTTGCCAGCAATCCTTCAAAGCCTCCCCCTGGTGCGCAGGGACATGTCCCGCCCCGGCGCTCACCGTATTCCCTTCTGGGCTTGGCCCGCGCAGCGGGCATAAAGATCCCGGCCGAGGCCGGGATCCTTTAAGGCGCGAGCCGACAAGACTACCAGTCCAGGACCTGGACCTTGCCAGGCACGCCCGTGGGCGCCGCGCGAGGCTTTGCCGCCGGCACGGGTGCTGAAGTTTCCGGCGGCATGAGCGGCTCGGGTGCTGCCGGAGCGGCCGGCACAGAGCGAGAAGCTGCCGGCTTCGCCGGGGACGCGGCATCTTTCAGCTCCCGAGTCTCAGTTTTTGAGCCTGTGGCCGTTTTGCCTTGCGCAATCAGCAGTAGCTCGCGGTTGATTTTGTCCAAGTAGTTCATGCCTTCCTGGATCTTTGCGTTTTCAGTTTGATAATGCTCATCCAGTTTCGGACTGGTTCCATTCGCAACCCAGCTGTCGCGATCGAGTTCGATGAAGACCTCGAATGCAGCTGGATCAATGCCCTGAAGGGGCTTGATTGGTGCTGGATAGCGCTGAAGCAGATAATCCACGTCAGGATCTGTTTCTCTATTGGCCAGTAGCGGCCCGAAGCGTTCCAGTAAGGCATCACGCTTAGAACTGATCCGAGATTGCAATGCCGTCAGGCGTTGTTGTAGGCCCACCACCTGGATGGCCGCAATGCGCTTTTCCTCGGCCACTCGTGCAGCCTTTGCCTTCTCGGCAGCAGCAATACGAGCAGACTCTTCCCGAACCCCTTGGGTGAAGTACCCCGCGCCGGCGGCAACTGCGACGCAGAGCGCCGCGACACCGATCGCTTTCATTAACCGGCCAGACTTGAGTTGTAGCGGCTCGCCGACGATAACCGAACCGACCTGGAGCAGGTCGCCATGCTGGGCGAGGAGATGTGCGGAAGAGTTTTTCATGCTGCTACCTCCTCAGCGGGCTGTTCAATTTGCTGCTCGGTCGGGAATGTGAACATCGGATTGAGACGGATCTGGGCGCGGCGGACGGTGCCGCAACGATTCACCGCAGCCAGGGCCGTGAATTTTTTCATCGTCAGCGACCGGATCTCCTCCGGCGACACGAGCGGGATCTCGCCAATTTTTACGCTGCCAGCCGGCCGCTCCCGACGAATTGCGGCAGGCAGCTGCTGCCATGCCTGTTCAGCACCCAGTTTCTTCGCCAATTCAGAGACAGTGCTGATAGCTTGGCCGACATGACTATACGAGCGGCCAACTTTGATCATCTCGTCGGATGTCTGCGCTTTGGCAGCCAAGGTTCCAGTGGAGTAACCGCCAGCATTGGCGCCGTAAAGGTTTGCCGTGGCCACCGGATCAGTTGTGTTCGCAGCGACCTCAGAAAACACCACGCGAGGCGCAGTCCCCAGGCGCTGGGAAACGTAGTCGAGGGTCATCTCAGAGCCGACTTGCATGCTCACCACAGAACGGTATTGATCCAGGAGCATGATCGTGGCCTGCTCGTCCTGCAGTGCAACCTGCAGACCATCGAGGCCCTGAGTTGAGTACAACGCGCACAGACCGAGCGAGCGGGCTTTAGGCAGGATCGCCAGCTCTTCATGCGAAACCAGATCCTGTGCCTCGTCGACTACCAGGAGCACAGGCTCCTGACCTTCGGTTTTCCAGTTGTCGCCACGGCGCTTGATCGCGCTATAGAAGCGACGCTTGGCCAGCGCCGAAACGGCAACGCCACTCTGGGTATCAGGTAGAGCCAGCCCAATCATTGCGCCGTAGAGGCAGTCCTCGATCTCGACACCTTCAACACAGTCAGCCCACGCACCAAGCTCTTGATCATTGATTAGAGTACCGAGCCAGGTTTCCAAATTGAGTTCGATGGACGAACGGGTTTCGGTAGCTTTCTGCAGGTGGCGCACCATGAACGAGTTATAAGCACGATGCAGGTGTCCAGGGAGAAGATGCATGCAATCGCCTTCGATCAGTTCTTTTGCGCGATCACGGCTACTTGGCTCGAATGCGAGTTTGTAGATTGAGCTGAGATTCCATGGCCACTCGACCGGCTCCAAGGCATTCATGAGGGCAAGAACTTTCGCCGTGCTGCGCAGTAGCTCACGGGCGAATTGCTCCCACTCGCTGCCCGAAACGTCGCCCGCATTACCTTTATCGGAACTGAATAGCTGGAAAAGAGTATCGGCGACTTCATCCGGCTGGAGATTTTGGATGGCGTTGAAGTTCGACGATTCGGGACTGATAACCTGGTAACCGGGCAGGCCGGCGAGCTCTTTCGGAAGTTGACCCTTGCCGTCCAGTACCAGCAGGCCGCCTGCTCTCGCCTCTTGCCATTGCCAGACCACTGGCCGAATCACCGCTGCCGTTTTACCGGTTCCGGTTTGGCCCAGTACAAGCATGTGCGTCGAAAGGTCCCCCACAGACAGGCCGAAAGGCATGCCCGCTTGGGCGGGGCTATACGGATCACGTCGTTCAGCAAATAGATCAGTTGCAGTGCCCAGGTTGATGAACGAAGACTTTTCGCTCATTGCTCGTTCGATCTGTTCATTCAATGCGCGATCGAAGTCCGCGAATTTGCTCTTACCTTCCTGCTCAATGAGTTTGGGATAGGCAGAGACCGCCAGGGCCTCGCGGGCCGCCGCAGCTCGGGTCTTAGCGATTGAGGACAGATCGAAGATCGCCAGGAGCGACCAAGCTGCAGCGCCGCCGGCGGCGACCGGCGCGATGAACCAGCTCAGGGAATCTGAAGCGACGAATAGACCTGCCAGCAGAATGGCGATTCCGGCGACAGCCATTGGCATCGACTCATCAACCAGGGCTTTGCGCAAGTAGGACACCGATAGGTCATCGGGCACGATCTGGCCATCAACAGGATTGCCGTCGCGATCGTACGTCCATGATCGATACGAGCCTACCAGATCGGCAGGAGTCCGAGGCGGAGTTACGCGCAGCAACACGCGAGAGCCGAACTTTTTCACATCCTGGATTTCATCCTCAGTCAGCAGCGGGCCGGCAGGGACTATCAGGCGCCAAGCCGCAGGCGTCAGACCGAGTGAGCAACGGAAAACGTACCCCCCCCGCCACAGCGATGCAGAGACCGGCAGTGATCGACCCCCATTGCCAGGCGAGGCTGGAACCGTTGCGACCCAAGAGGTAGGCCGTTGCGGATACCAGGAAGAACGCACCGACGCTCAGCGCGAAATTCCGGGCGCGTAGGCGCTTCTGGAGTCGAGCGCCCGCATGGAATGCAGCGCGGCCATAGAAGGCGCGGCGCGTAAGAGACGCACGATCCGATGGGAGGGCCTCTATCACATCATCGTGGAGGATCTGATTGGCCGGCCAACCGCGAGTATCCGCGCTCAGTTGTGGGCCAAGCGCTATGCGAATGGCCTGGGTACGGCGCTCTCGCCAGGCGCGTTTTGCTGCTTCAGGATCTGTGACCCAAAGAAGCAGATTTTCCATGTAATTACGGAATTGCGTTACCATACAATTTCTTCCTTTCGTGGGTTTTTCCTGCCGCGAAACCGGCTCACCTGAGTTGCCGCTCAGGTGAGCCACCCTTTCACTGCGCTTGCTTAGTTGCGTTCGCCGCCGCAGCAATTTGAGCGCTCTCGATTACCAGCGCCCGCGACGCATCAGCAATTTTTGCTCGGGTGTCCGCATTGCGGACCCGTTGCTCAAAATGACGCAATTGCGGCATCCGGCCAGTTGTTTCTGTCTGAATCAGGTCCGATTTCATCGCGTCTAGAAAACTGTTCAGGCTCGGATAAAGCTTGAGGCTGCTGACGTCAGGTGGAGTGCCAGTTGCCAAGGCCAGACGAAGAGCGCGATTCTCAGTTTCGAGTAGTGCGATTCTGAAATCAGCGGCGATTAGCCCAACGTGCATTGCCGCTTGTCCAGACTGCTTCAGGTCATACACACCGAGCATGTCTTGGTCACGAGACTGAAACTGAGGCTCGCTCAATCCAGGCAGGCAATCTTCAAGAGGGCAAGCGCCCACCTGGCCAGTAAAAACTGCGACCAGTGCCGATGCTGCAATGAGGGTTCTGTTATCCATCACATTGATCTCCCGGCGTATTCGCTCTGTTTTTCCTGGTTGACCTGCTGATCAGTCAGCTTTTTTTGCTCCTCCTGGACCACCTCCTGGGCATCTTTGCGCTGCTCAGCGTGGGATGCTGGAGCGTCGTCCCGCTGCTGATGTTGCTTATGCAACTCCTCCATGCGAGGATCCTTGGCCAGTGTGTCCAGCTCATGAAGGTCGCGCCCCTCAAGGCGCTTGAACTCTTCGCGCTCCTCGCGTCGGGCACGGATAAACGCCTCCGCGTCACTGCCAAGCAAGCTCACCTTCTTTTTTCGGGCACGAAAATCCCCGTCATCGCTATGGTTGCTCATGCGATTTTCTCCGTCAGTAGTGGTTGCGCGTTAGCGCTATTGGTGGTGGTTTTGGGTAGATTGTTTGAGGTACAGCTCAGCCGCCGGCACAAGTGTGGTCAGAGATACAACGACACCGATAACCAGGCCGGCGCATAGGTCGAGCAATCGGGCCTTGCCGGCGCGATTGCTCGCGGCGGCAAAGTCGGCCGAGATCAAGCGAAGTGCGTTGTCCTTGTCCTGCTCGAAGTACTTCATTCGTTGGACCAGCACGGCGTTCTTTTCTCTCTCTGCTTCGAATTTGCCTTTCAGCTGATTCCGCTCGGCAAACAGATTTGCCGAGCTCTCACCTACATTGGCCATGGCAAGGTTGATCTTCATGCTCAACTCATCGATCGCGATCTGAGCCGCTTCGTCTTGCACATGGCGTTTGGCGTCAACGATCGAGTCAGCCAGTACCTGCGCGATCGACTCACGCAAGGCCGCCCTGAACTGCATGTCATCTGCCGACCGCAGCAGGCGGTCAGGCAAGGCCCCCAGTTGTTCGCTCAACAGGGAGGCGCTGGCAAGATGGCCAGCAACACCGTCCAGCCTATCGATGAGTTTCACAGACTCTTCCAGGATGCCTGGATAATCGCGATTGCCGCGCAGGAGAACGTGGAGTCGCGTCACTTCATCAACGAGCTCATCAATCGAGCGGATTGCGCCGCCGATGTCACTCATGGCGGCCACCCAACGAATAGAGCAGGTATGGCGCGATCAGCTGCTGTGAGGTAAACGATTTGCCGACCCCGCCCTTGGTCGAAACGACCATCATGCGCAGACGATCGCGTTGACCGAGGATCTGATCGAGGCGCTTGAACACCACATTGATCATTTCACGCACGGTTTTTGAGCCGGTCACGGCACGCATCAGGCGGGTATTAAGCTTGGCGCGGTCGAGGTCACCAGCCTGCTCGGCCTCGATGATGATGCTGCGCAGGCGATCAGCGATCGCTTCGCGCTCTTCGGAGATCTCCCACTGAGTCAGGCCGATGCGCCGACTACGGCCATAGCGTTCGATTCGAGGCATGACAAGGAGCTCGGTGCCGGTCTGCTCAGCCAAATCGAACACTTCGGCAAACGCTTCGCGCAGCGCGAGATCCGTGGTGTCCTGGGTGCGACTGGTGATGTCGTTGAGCAGGATGGCAATCGGGGTTTGCTTATCGAATTCGCGGATCAGCTTGATGGTTTTGAAGGCGTTATCAACATCCTGGCCTTCGTCGCGTACGGGAATCAGAGTCAGGTCGAAGTGCCGCAGTAACATCTGCTCACCGATGGCCGTGATGGTCTTGCTCGCTGTCTCATTGCCACCGATGTCCAAAACGAAGCTGTCCAGCCCGCTGCCGTAGATCAGGTGTTCAATCGACGCGCCAGGGTCACTACCAACTGGGAGTTGCAGCGGGCGGATTCGCGATGCAGTGAGCCACGACGAATCGAGGTTAAGGTCGTCCATTTCCACCAGGTGAGCAACTGCTGCTGCTTTTGCCATTTTCTCTTCCTTCTTGCTCATGGGTTTTCCCGTTGATTTCTAGAGAAACTTTCGAGGGGTTGCCGCCCGCTCTAAGTCAATATTTCCTGCAGTTGAACCGCTTTCTTCCTTAATGCTTGTTGTTTCTGCTGGTCGCTTATCGAAGGCTTCAGGGGTGTTTGTGCGGATGACTTCAGGGTGTAACTCACGCCCAAAATCAGGATCAGCTCCGGTCGTTCGTACGTTCGCCAGAAACTCTCGGTACTCGCGAGCCAGGAATTTCTGGATGAACTTGCGCAAGCTGTTGTAGCTAACAACGATTCCTGCCCTTTCCAGCATTTCCTGCTGTTGCGTGATCGGTGTTCCTAAGCGCGTTGCCTCGCGGAGGATTTCGATCCTCGGCAGCAAAGCTTTGGTGACGCTTCCCCTTACGTTCTTCTGGCCACTGCCAGATTCAGCGGCGGCCTTCATACGCTCCAGCTCGGCTTTCAATGCCGCCGTTTTGCGATCGGCCTCTTCCTGCTGCATCCGCATCCACTCCAGCTGGTCCTGCTCATCACGGGCGCGTTCGGCGTCTGTGCGTCGGTCAAACATGGCATTCACCTATGGTCGCTGCGTTTGTTTAAAACTGCTTGCTAACTCTACCAAAGGTTCGGCTTCTAGTTGGCGGTTTATTGCAAACAAGCTGCAAAGGTTGACCGCTTAGGGTTCATATTAGTTGCAAACTAGTGCTAGTCAAGCAAAACTTGCTTAAAGTGATGCGATATGCTTGTATATATACAGCTTTCGTTAACACATCTGCACCCTTCGGGTGCTTCGCGTCGGCCCGGAGCCCGCGCTGTGCGCGGCCTCCAAGCCGGAAAAGCAACAAAGCAAAAGCAAGGTACGCCGGCTAAAGCCGTCTACCTGAGAAGCGTTCTCAGAAGGGAAAAGGAAAATGGCGCGGAAGAAGGCCGGGGCGAAGACCTCGACCCAGTACCTGGATGAAGTTGCGGCAGTGCGTCTGGAACGCCTTTCGGCTCGCCTGGGCGTTGCTCAAGGCCGCGTGCTCGATGCCCTCATGTCCCTGCGCACAGACGAAGAAATCGCCGGCTTCATGGCTGCGCAGCGTTTCAGCGCCGAGCCTTCCCGACCTGTTCCCGTTCTCCTCGATGGTCCGGTTGTGGCTTCGATGGCAGGCGCAATCACCCAGTCCGTTTCTTCCCTTCTGGGCTCTGCTCTTCCTGATCTGCTGTTGCAGGTTCTCGCCAGCCAGGCTGAACGCCGGCCTGAACTGCTCGCCGGCACCGTCGAGCCGATGCTCAATCGGCTCGTGCCGATGGTTATGGATCGCCTCATTGCCGAGCAGACAGGCATGGAGATCGAGCGATGAGCCACTACGGGATGAGCAATCAGAAGACCACGGCCGGCAATTTTGCAGCCAAAGCCAGCTACTTCGAAAAGAAACTGAAGGAGCTTCAGGCCTTACGTGAGGAGCGCATTACTCTGGGCGCAGAGCGTGGCGTGACAGATGAAGTAATGGCTGCCGAACTGGCGAAAGTCGATGCCGAGATCGCAGCGATCGTCAGTCAGGTGGAAGGCGACCAGGGCACAGGGCGCGAGGACTACTACCACAAGTCCGGCAACGACACCTTGGCGTCGGGTATTGCCGGCCCGTTGGCCAACAAGCTGGACCTCGGTGAGCATCCCCAGGACGGTGATTACCTAGCTCTTTTCCGTGGCATCAATCCGCGCACTGGTGAGGCGTTCCTCGATGAGAAGCGCCAAAACGCCATCGACAAGGCTATTCAGGAAGCTGAATCAAAGAAGGCAAACCCGTCCTCGAAAAAGCAGCTCGACGCCGGTGATCTGGAGCGACTGGAGAAGGAGGGCAAAGAAAAATCGGCAACGGATCCTGTCCTTGGCTTCAGCTCGTGCGTGTCCATGCAGAAGTCCATCAGTATCTACTGGGCACAGACCGACGACCAAACCCGTCGCGTGATCCAGGAATGCATGATGGGAGCCGTCAACGATGCGATTGAGCGCGAGCACCTTACTGGTCGGATTCGCGGACGTGAAGGCGCTCAGGGCGCAGAGTCTGTAACCGGCGAATGCGTCACCCTGACATATGCTCATTGCACAGCACGTCGCGCCCCTGGTCAGGACTTCCCTGATCCCCAGTTGCATGTACATCTAGAGCGGCCGAACTTCGTTCGCACCGTCGACGGCAAGTTCCTAACCCTCGATGCGGGATGGCTATACAAGACCCAGAAGGAGTTCGGGGCCGTCTTTGACGTGGCCTTTTTTCAGCGTCTCCAGGCACAACTACCCGAGTTGGCATCGGCGATGGTCGTTGATTGGAGCGGTCACGGCCTGCGCATCAATGAATCTTCAGTGTCGAAGGAACTTGTTGCCGAATTTTCTAAGCGCAGCGAGCAAATCCAGGCCGAGAAGAAGACTATGGCCACCTCTGGCCAAGCTGCAGCTCAGGCGATCGCTGTCCGAAGCCGCGATGCGAAGGACATTGAGCTAGGTGACAGCTTGGATGCCCATTGGCGCGAAGCGATTCCTACAATCAAGCTGAGAGCATCTACAGCTAAAGAGCTCCAGGCTCCGAGTCTCGCTGAACTGCAGCGCATGGTGTTTCGTGGATCCACCGTGATCGATGAGTTCGCGATCGATTCTGCAGCTGCGCACCTGACTATTGGCAAAGGTGGACTCGATGAAATCGAAGCAACCAAGTCGGAGATTTTCAAACAACTCGGACTCATCGAAATCCCCCAGCAGCCCGACGAACACGGCCGGATGCCGTCGAAGCGGTACACGACGAAAGAGCTAATCACCCTCGAAGCTGACTGCCTAAAAGCCGTTCATGCCGGCCTTGATGATCCGAGTTGGAACGTCGACCGGACCCTCGTAGACCTGGTGATCGATGGCTACGAGAAAGAAAAACAGTCGACCCAGAAACCGGGTGAAAAGCCCTTCAGGCTTAGTCTGGAGCAACGCCAAGCTGCCTACGATCTGACTGGGCCAGGCCAGTACACATACCTCAAGGGGGCCGCTGGCGTGGGCAAGTCGGCCACCATGGCGCCGACTTTCCGCGTATATGCCGAGGCGTTCAAGGCGCAGGGGCGCCGCGTCATTGGCGTTGCGCCTGCAAACAAGCAGGCGACGGAGTTGGCGAAGTCGACCGGCATCCAGGCTCAGACTGTCCATTCGTTGCTCATTAAGCACCAGGAGGCCTTGGCCGCTCAGCAGGCCGGCGAGCGCGTCAAAAAGCAGGACCTCATTGGACGTGGTGATATCGTCGTGTGTGATGAGGCCGGCATGCTGGACACATATCAGATGCATAACCTAGTAGTGGCTTGCCACCAGGCCGGTGCCCGCCTGATCTGCGTGGGTGACAGAAACCAGCATGACGCCGTAGAAACCGCCGCACTGTTCGGCCTCCTGCATGACGCTGTTGGCGACCGCTGCGCGAAGATCGAAACGATCGCCCGTCAGGTAGACCAGTTCAAACCGACTGCCCAGGCCCTGTATGAAGGCAAGGTGAGCGATGCAATTCGGCATATGCAGCGCGACGACCAGCTCAGGGTTTTCGCGGACGGTGTGAACGAGGCTGACGAGCTGGTTGGCGATGTTTTCGGTGACATGAAAGCCGGCCTAACAGGAAAAGATGGCGTCGTTCGAGAGTTGGACTGGTCCCAGATCCTCGTTCTCGCCGACACTAACGAACAGGTTCGAGCGCTCAACAACAAAATCCGCGATGCCCGATTCGCTCGCAGTGAATTGAGCGTAGGGGGCAGCGTTAGCATCGAAACCGAAGTGCTGCCGGGCGAGCGTTGCACGATCCAGGTCGCGATTGGCGATCGACTATTGTTACGCAAAACGGCCAAGGATGCCCAAAAAGAGCCCATCTATAACGGGGATCTCGGCACCGTATTGGGTATCGAGCGAATCGCCCGCGAAGTCGACGGCGAGCCGATCGAGGAGATTCTGTTCACGATCGCCCGGGACGATGGGAAGTCAGTCAAGATCAACTCCAGCGAGTACGAGTCGCTGCAGTACGGCTACGCCATGACCGGACACAAGGCACAGGGTATGACTGTCATGCAGTCCTACTACCTGCCGTCCTCCTACGCCTCTCTACAGGCTTGGTATGTCGCCTATACCCGCGGAATCCACGGTTGCAAAACGTACCTGAGTGAAGCGAACTGGCTCCCATTCAAGAAGTCGGCGTCGCAATTCATCTACAAAGAAAACGCCCTCGATCTCATGCCTCAAGTGCGCGAAGCAATTCGCGCATCCGTGCACACCGGCCAGCCGTTCAAGCTAGCCCCTCAACAACTGTCTGTCCTCGATCGCCTCCAGGGTGTTTCACCACTCTTCCAGTTCCCCGGCCAAGCGAAGGAACAACCTCAAGAAAAGCCCCGTCAGTCCGTCACGGTCCTGCCGCCCGCTCAAACCGAGATCGACCACGCCAAGGCCTTCGGCGCTGCCGTGGTCGACCTTCGCGCCAACGAACAGACCTGGCCGCTCGACGCCCGCCGCGTTGCTGTTGTAGCTGCAGAAAACCCCGCTCTAGGTATTGAAGTTGAACCCTGGACAAACCCCGGCTCATCCGTGCCCCTAGAGCAACGCCGCGACCTTTGCGAAACGCTCCAGGGAATGAAGCCCGCCTTATTCACCACGAAGCTGAAACTGATCAAGCCTGAGCCTCAGGAGGCCCGCTATGTTCGAATTGATCCTGCCCGACCTGCCACCCTTGCCGGCCTCGGCCGGTACCCCCGCGTTGATGGACGACCTGTCGCCGCCGTCGATGGAGTTTCCCGACCCGAGTCCCGAGCCGGCGCCGCAGGCCAGCGAGTCGCCGGCAGCCTCGGCCAATTTGACCGCGCCGCCGGCGCCGGTAACGCCGCAAACGAAGAAGCCTTCTCCCGTCCGCTCGGCAACATTAAACGCCCTGCAGGGCGAGTTTCCTCAGACGGTCTGCGTACGTTGTCCACATGCGATCTGGCAGCAGGTTCCGGAAGGGGACGTGAGGGTCTATTGCCCGATAACACACTCGCTGATCGACAGCCTCTTGGTCGAGTGCGACGGCAGGTTCCTGGTTCTGCTGTAGCACGCTCGATGAAATACGACAAAGCATCAGACGCCCGCGAAGTGGCCGCGATGAAACGCGACGTTGACCTGACCGACTACGCTGTTCACCTTGGCATGGAGTACGACAAGAAGGCCTCGTACAAAGGACATGCTGTTTTCCGCCACGGCTCAGGGAAATACGACATTTACCAGGCCGCTGATGACAATTGGGTCTGGCATGACCGCCATTCGGGCAAGAGCGGTGACATCTTCAAGCTCTATCAGGAAGCCAGTGGCGGCACCTTCATCCAGGCCAAGGACGATGTTCGTGCGTTTCAGGGGGGCGTTCTGCCTTCGCTGGGTAAATCAGCGGAAGAGCAGGCCCGTATTGATCGGGCACGCGAAGAGTCGCGACAGAGGAAGGAACGCGAGCGCCTAGAGACAATCGCAACCAGCACGGAAAACCACTACCGCACTTTCGGATTCATGTCTCGCCGTGATAGCTATCTGAGCCAAGAGCGAGGTATCTCGTCCGAAGTGTTGGCCGAAACGCGCTGGCGTACGAGCCGGCATGGCTCCGCCGTGTTTCCTCACATTGATGCTAATGCCAAGTTCTGCGGGTATGAGTACCGCGGCGCTCAGGTTATCAATGGCGAACGACGTGAGTTCAAGGGTTTTACGACAGAAACTGAAAAAGGTGTCTACCTCGCTAACCCGAAATGCGCGAACCCCACCGAAATCCGCTTCAGCGAGGGCGGTGTCGACACCCTGAGCACCTACCAGTTGGCTAGCCCAGAAGAGCGGCAGCGGATCCTGTTCATCGGCACTACTGGCGAACCTGGTCCAAACACTGAGGGGGCAATCATCGCCCTGGCCGAGCGCTATAAAATCCAGCGCTTTTCGCTTGCTTATGATCGCGACCAAGGCGGCGATAGCCTTACGGTGAAGCGTCATGCTCGACTCGTCAGCCAGTTCGCTGGTGCGCAGATCGAGGATGTTCGCGAGCGTGTTGGTCTGCAACTTGGCGAAGATCCCAACGAAGCCCTGAAGCGTATTGAAGCGATGAGCGCCCAGCGAGAAGTGCAGAATTCTGAAACCGTTGCTCTGGCAGAACCGACAACAAGGCCGGTTGCCCAGCCAGAAACCCAACCTTCGTATGACGAAGATGAAGCAACTTATAGCTACAGGAGATCGATCTAATGTCTCGGGACCATGAAAAATTCCTTTGTCAGATCCAAGCTCTTGGTAAGCAGATGCGTGCTTTAGAAATCTCCAATCTGGCGACCCAGCTTGAACAGCTTCGCGCTTCGTTTTCTAACGAAAGCGCTGGTCCTTTCGTACTCATGTTAACTATCGCTCAGCAGGTGTTGCCGATCAAAGAGGCGTATGTCGTTCCCCATTCGCTATCTGATGAGAAATGCTGGGAAGGAAATGGTGGTTGGCACCTTGTGCTATTTTCGGAAAACGCCCCTGATGAGCTCGGCATACTCAATCTTCGTAATCGCCTTTTCGACGACGGCCCTCGCCCGGTAGCCAATCGAGTCGAAGTATTCAGCTACATCAAACATGCTGAGCACCTAGGACAGGCGATGGCCATCGGCATCCAGATCCCTCTTTTGGAGTTACATCATGACTAAACGCTTGAGCTTCAGCCTAGACCTGAACGAAAATGACCTTGATGCGCTGCAGACCGTGCTGGCAAACCCGAGGGCCGTCGCGACGGCTGTTGCACCGAATGATCCGTGGGAGCATGCGCGGATTGTTGATGTGTTGGTGGAAATGGCTGGGACTGTTGCCGTTGCGCTGAAGCCAACAATGGATTGCGAATCGCCAGGTTAAATCACTCCACGCCCTCATGGCTGGGCTACGTCGCGGAAACGTAATTGGGGTGACGGACCTATGCACCGTGCATAGCTCGCCATTTGTGCGGTTTGCAGCAGTCAAAGCGGGTTTCAAGCAGTAGCAGATAGCAAACGCACACTCCACATAGCCTAGGCGTCGATCCAGACAAGCCAGCCTTCGGGTGTGTTCCCTTCTTAGATTCTGATCTGCATCACTAGATTCCCTTTGGGCGGATGTTTAGTCCTCTACGATCTTAGACAGAAAAGCTAATACCCTTTCGAGGTCCGAGGATGGAGTTGAAGCGACATAGAGGATTGGTGAATCGGGTTCATCTGATGGCTTTTCTCAGCGAGTCAATTCCCAGTCTGATGGACTCGGCGTTCACGTCGAGGGTAGCTATGGCTCCAAGAGCTGTACTTGATACGCCCGTGGAACCTCTCTGGTCTATCCAAATCGCTATCGACTCGATGGCGTCGGCAAGCGCGAGCTGGTTTTCGTGATTTTTTCGAGAATGTGCCGGTTAGGACGACATGGCTACATTTCCTCAGAGCGGAGGGAAAGATTTGCAGGGCCACGTCGAGTGTGTCGGAGCATCGCGGCAACCTAGACCGTATAGACGAGTTACGCTGTTCAAGCTCATTGGCGGCCTGTGGATAAATGAACGAGAATTATGGCGCCTTCTTATCGGAGTGCTCATGACGCCGATTCCGACTGAGTAAAACAACCTTGCCTTGCTCCCACTCTTTCTCCGCGTACAAGCAGTCTAGGTACCTACCCCATAACTCCAGTGCAGCCTTTTTCTCTGGCAGGTAGCTGTATCGGTCGTAGTGAACCGATTGCACATCGCTGCGTCCGTGAGACAAAAGCCAGCTGCGGATTTCTTTCGTAATCCCGAGTGAGGCCATCAGCGTTTCAGTGCTGACCCGAACATTCGCGTAACTGAAGTACTGAGTCTTGCCTGCGCTACTCAAAGTTTTCCCGGCATTACTGAAGCGTTTACCGGCAGTGTCAGGGCGGATGCAGCGCCGGCCAATACAGAACGGACCTGGTCCGATCTTGCTTTCAAACAAAGGCTTTAGGATTTCTTTAACCCGTTCGGTGATAGGTAGCAGATGATCCCATGCTTGAGCCTTTTGTCCTTTACCGTCGGTAAGATGCAGAAGGTCATCGGACGTATCTTCCCAAGTTACGCGGAGCAACTGCTCCATACGTTGGCCACCCATATAGATTAGGCCTTTGCAGATCGCCATTTCCCGCGCAGGCAATGTATCCAGGTAGCGCAAAAGCTCACCTAGCTCCTCTGGACTCAAGGATTCCGTCTGGCCGCCGCGGGTGTTAGCTAGGGTAGGGACCTTGGTAGCCGGATTGACGCCAATATCGAAAATTTTCGAATCGCTTACATCCCGATCCAAGGAAAGGTGTGCCTTGCTGCCATAGCTGAATGCAGCCTTTAGGTATCGGTGGACACTGGCAGCTGTTGATCGCATGTCAGTGTTGGCAGTTTGCGCTTTGTTCCCGATACCACGCCCTTTGGGCTTGCGGGCGAGTAGCGCACACATTACTAAATGAATGTCTTCGCCGGTGATGGACTTTGCTGGATGCGCCATCAGATCTGGGTGGTGCTGGATCACGTGTGTCTGAAATAGGCGCTCAACTTCTTTTGCCTTGACCTTTCCGCGAGCGGTCAGATCTTTGACGTATGCATTTAGTAGTTCTTCAAAGCTACCTTGCCGCGTAGCAAGCTGCTGCGCGAGCACTACGGCCTGTCGTTGTGTTTTCTCTGCGGCGGCTCTGGCCGCCAAGTACACCTTAACGTCGCCGTGCTCGGAAGCAATCAATGCCATTTCTGCCGCTTTGTCGCGGAGCTCGGACAGCGCCAGCCCGGGCGCTCTGGCGCTCAAGCGATATTGGCCCAGGGAGATCATCGTGTCCTTTGCGTTGAGCCGGTAGCGGAAGTAGGCGCTGATCGCACCACTTTGGCTGCGCTTGAACAAAAGACTACCCCGGGAACGGCCAGGCAAGCTTTCCGTCAACTTAGATGCAGGCGGCATGCCCTTGAGCTTTTGATCGTTCACGCTTTTGTCAGCAGTATTGGTGGCCAATTCCAGTCCCCACTTCTCATGATGCAGAACGCTACAAGGAGAAACCTCAAGACACAAGTAAAATAGATAGGTCCTTTAAAAGCAGCGGTTTGCGGTGTTTCAGGAAGTGAGCAGGATCAAGCTGACTCACCTCCTAAGGGGACGGTTGGCAGTTCGAACCTGCCCTGGGACACCAATATAATCAGGTGGTTAGCGCGATTGCGCGCTGACTAAAACTTCGATTTCAAAACGTCATATGATCGCACCGCATTTCTCGATTTTACATGTTTAAGTTCAAAGGGCAGGGCATTGAGATCATAGCGTTAGCCGATCACAATTCGGGTGACTGGATTGATGATGTGGTTGCAGCAGGAGCAAAGCACGGCAACCGGATGGTCTTTGAAAATGAACCCTTCCTTCGCAGATACCCCGATAATTACGGATATCCAAGATCGCTACTCCCATCACATTTCCTTTGGGCGCAACAGGCGACTAGTGAAAAAATCCCTTTCAGACGCCACGCCTTTACCGACCTCTGGGATTGTCAATATTCGAAAGTTTTTGCGCACCTCGGCCTTTCCGTGCGTTTGTGCGTCTCACCTGGCATCCAATTGCATCGCCACTCTCCAGTCGCTTGCATTCGACTTTAAGAATCATTTGCCGTCACGCTAATCAGCGGTTTGCTGTTGGTGGATGTCGGCGGCGCCCTCAGGGTGAGTCGTTAGCCAAGCACTGACGGACTGCAATCTACTGTGGAGTCAACCGGTCGATGCAACAGATTGGCTAAATTGCTCTATGGGCGTTTCGTAGTTTATTTTTTCTTCCTGATTAATTTATTCACGTAATACTTGAGGCTTAATCGATCTTTGGGTCTTGGCTTGTAGTGGGTTTTGTTTCTTTGTGCGGGATCGATCGCCATGGTTCCTGCAGTGTAGTAATAAAGCGCTATAGACCTGCGCGTGATGTGCTCTGGAGTTGTTAAAGGCTCTGGATGCCCATGATTGCTGTCTTTATCTGTATTGAAAATGACACATCGATTGTAAATGGGCAGGACTTTTTTAAGGCAGGACTTCATGTCGACATCCCAAAGTTCAAGGTTGCCGCCGTACTCCTCTCGCCAGTCTTCATTTAGATAAATTATGATGTTTAATCTGCGCTCAATATTAAGCTTTTTGTTGAGTCTGAAGTCCGAGTGTACCCCCAGGAAACCACCACTTTTCGTTTCATGCAGGCCGCCACCAGTAAAGTAGGGGTCGGGTATCAAGCCTTCAATACCTGTGAGCTTTTCGAGAAACTGCAACATGGGGGCCGAGTTAAAGGCGTTGAAAATAGTCTTCAAGTAGGGGGCGCATTCATTGGGACTGATTTGACGTTTTCGTTGACCTTTATAGCCGCGCTCGTAGAGCATTTCGTTGTTGGTTGGCTCGATTGGGAAGTACGAGCAGATACTCGCAATCAGCTCTTCATCTAAGAAATTATCGATGACGATGTGCGGAAATGGCGTAGCCTGAATATAGCGACTGGCCAATGAGTAACCCAAGGCGCTGGCGGCGTTCTGGTCGAAATCAAGCTCCGGGGAGGGGGTCATAGGTAGTGCTTGAGTGATGGGTGCCATTACCGCTCCAATAACTTGATATATAGACTTGTGGCTGACTTCAAGCAGATTCCAGTGCACTGCTCGTTGTGTCTCTTCGTAGCTTAACTTTTGCTGTCTTCTTTTTTCAGGCGCTTAAGGATATCGTTGTACATTCTGGTTCGTCTATGAGTCTTTTCATAGCCGCCAGCCGCTGCGACAGTGCCGGACTGGATGTGATCCAGATAACTGAAGATTTTACGCGGTGATAACATTTCAACGACATAGCCAAGCTCGGTCATGCGGTCTTGGAGGGTGTAGCCTGGCACGCGATCATCCATCGAAAAATGCATGTTGTGCTGTTTGATAAGTTTGCAGTTCCACAATGTACAGAAACTCTTCAAATACACTTCTCTGTATGGTTTTGGTTCTCTGGAGCGTAATCCAATAGAGGTTTTCAGGCGTCTGAAATGGTGTTTGACTAATCGTGAGCTAAAGCGCCAAAGAGTTCTCGTGGTTCCGCGATTTATTTGCTCTACACAGCCGACAGCTACAATTTTTTGATTTTTAATGCATTTATTTAGCATCATCGGGAAAACGTTTTTATCGAAAACAAATGTGTCAGTGTGCATGAGGAATAAATAATCAGTTTCAACTCGTTCCAAAACCAGGTCAAGTGCTTTACCGTGCGCGATATGTCCTGGCTCAGGTTCAGAGACGGAACGTTCTATTAAATTAATCCAATCAAGTGTTCGCAAGTATTCTGTGCTTTCATCGGCGGAATAGTTGTCGACGACCCATATTGGTACGCTGTGGTTGCCTACATGTTGGTGCAATAAGTCTAAACATATCTTGGTGATTTCTGGTGTCTTGTAATTTACAATGACTATGCTAAAAGCTTTAGATATTTCAGCTGGAAAACTAGTGCTGTTCATCGTCTAGGTACTCAATGATATTGTATTTAGGGAAGCTCCGATCAACTTGCCGCAACCGTGCGGCAAGTTGAAAATCCCGCTGAATTTGGCGCTATTGACCGCGAAATATCCCGTACGCGCCGCCTTGGCGAGCTTGTCAGCCCATTTCTCCGTGTTACGCGCGTAATTAGCCCATACCCATCAGCTTTTTTCGAGCCATCCATAAATTGGACAAGGCAAACAGCGTGGTCAATTGAGCGGTGTTTTTCATCAGGCCGCGAAAGCGCACTTTCACATAACCGAACTGACGTTTGATCACCCGAAATGGGTGTTCGACCTTGGCCCGTGTCTGGGCTTTGAGGTACTCGATTTTGCGCTTGGCTTTGTACAGCACGCTGCGCTTGCTCAGCTTGGAATAGGTGCTGCGTCGCGCGGCGATTTGCCAAACCACTTCACGGTTTTCATGCTCTTCGCGCTTCTCGACACCGGTGTAACCAGCATCGGCGTAGACCGCGTTTTCCTCGCCGTGCAGCAGTTCGGCAACCTGAGTGACATCGGCTACATTCGCCGCGGTGCCGTGAACGTGGTGAACCAGCCCCGACTCAACGTCGGCACCAATATGGGCCTTCATTCCGAAGAAATATTGATTGCCTTTCTTCGTCTGATGCATCTCTGGATCGCGTTTACCGTCCTCGTTTTTAGTCGAACTGGGCGCGTGGATAATCGTCGCATCGACGATGGTGCCCTGGCGCAGCGAGAGGCCTTTCTCCTGCAAATAACCGTTGATGACCGCCAGGATCGCCGGCGCCAACTTATGTTTCTCCAGCAGGTGCCGGAAGTTCATGATCGTGGTGTCTTCAGGGATCGGCGCGCTCAGGGTCAAGTGCGCAAACTGGCGCATGGGCGTGATTTCATACAGCGCTTCTTCCATGGCAGGATCGCTCAGCGAGAACCAGTTTTGCAGCAAGTGAATGCGCAGCATGGTTTCCAGCGGATACGGTTTGCGGCCACCGCCAGCCTTCGGATAATACGGCTCGATCAACGCCAGTAAACCGCTCCAGGGCACGACCTGATCCATCTCGGCGAGGAACCGTTCGCGGCGTGTTTGCTTGCGCTTGCCCGCGTATTCGAAATCGGAAAAGCTCATCTGGCTCATGAAGCACTCGGGTCAGGTGGTGAGGCTGTATTTCAGCATACTTGGAGACTTGTTCGGAGTTTCCTTAGAGGGTGTAGACAAAATAAAGTAAACTTCTTGCCTCCTTTCTATGCAGCATTGAGCCATGCCTAAAACTGGACGCCCACCGGTAATCGCTGCGCACCATTATCCTCTGCTGGCCAGGCTCGCTCATACGCAGCCTTATTCCAGTCAAGCCGAACTGGCGCAAGCATTCCATGCAGAAACGGGCATCACCGCGCATCCCGACACCTTTGCAAAAGCGCTGAGACTGGCCGGGATCGTTCGAGTAAAGGAACGTGCCAAAGGTAGCTTCCAGCCTCCCGAGCCTCGTAAGTCTTATGGCTATACCGAGGCACACCGGCGTCAGTTGCCGGAGCAACGCTACCCCAGTTGCCTGACTGATGCAGAATGGACGTTGGTCGCTGATTTATTTGAAGTCTCGGGAGGTCGAGGCGTACCGCCTCGCTACTCCCGGCGCACTCTTTTGGAAGCCTGCTGTTATGTCGTGCGCACAGGGTGCTCCTGGCGAATGCTGCCTCGCGAGTTTCCCCATTGGGACAATGTCTATAAAACCTTTCGGCGCTGGAGCGCTCAGGGCAAGTTTGAGCAAATGCACGACCGGCTCCGTGCCCAATGGCGAGAGCGGGTGGATCGTGATGAGCGGCCGTCAGCCGCTGTTCTGGATTCCCAATCAACGCGCAGCTCTCCCCAAGGCGGTGAAAGCGGTTACGACGCAGGCAAAAAGGTAAAAGGACGTAAGCGAAGCCTTATCGTAGATACCTTGGGCCTTCTTTTGGCCGTGAGCATCAGCGCAGCCAGTGTGCAGGATCGAGATGCGGCAGACGACGCCGTGACCTCCTCGATGGACAAGTACCCGTCATTAAATACCCTGTTCGTCGACAGTGCCTACGCTGGAAAGTGGGCCCAGCGTATGCAGCACACTCATTCGCTCGAGATCCAGGTCATACGAGGAGCGAACAATCGCCGCACCGGGAAATGGCATTCAGAGCAAGGCGATTTGTTCACGGCAGCGCCGGTTGCGAGCGGCTTTGTGGTCATGCCCAAGCGCTGGGTGGTGGAACGGACTCATGCCTGGAATGAGCGAGCCAGGCGGCTGATCATGCACCACGATCGGTTACTGGATGTGAGTGAGGCTTGGGTATGGCTGGCTGAGGCTCGCATGCTCGCTCGTCGACTTACTACTTGATTTTGTCTACACCCTCTTAGATGTAGAGACAATTGAGCCTGTAACTGGTTTTCGCTTATTTGTTCATGCAAAATCTGCGTGACTATAAAACCTGATTTGGTAAAAAAGTCAAAAATAAGTAGTCATTGTTTCGGTGGTTTTTTGAGTGGAGAGACTGAAAAACAGCCCCCCGCGGGTGCTACAGCACTTGCCTGTTTCAACCGTACCGAAACACATAAACCGCTCTTCTTCGTCTCGTCCGAGAAACTCAATAAAACGCGCATCCCTGTGCGGTCTGCTATTGCCTTGACGATAGACAGGCCCAGCCCTGAGCCTGCTGCATCGGTCCCCAGGCTGCGATAAAATGGATCGAACACCCGCGTGTGTTCCTCTAAAGAGATGCCTGGGCCTGAGTCTTTGATCTGTAGGATTGCAGTCTCTTGCACCTGCTCCACCGCAAGGTCTATCCGTCCGCCATGCGCGGTATAACGGATCGCGTTGTCCACCAAATTTTTGATCAGGATTAACAGGTCCATCTCGTTGATGAAGACATGCACGTCCTCGATACTCTCAACACCAATATCGATGTGTTTGCGTTCAGCCAACGGCAATAAATCCTCCAATACACGTCGATAGATTTCATGGACTGAAACGGCTGTCTGTGGTCGATTGGAGCTCGATTGTGCGGCAGCCAGGGTCAGCAGTTGATCGATCAGATTTCTACCGCGCTCTATCCCCTGTGACAACGGCAACAGGCGCTCACGGGCCGGCCCCGGCATCTCAGTGGCGGCCAGTCGCTCAGCTTGCAGGGAAAGTGCCGTCATGGGTGAACGCAGCTCGTGGGCAGCATCAGCGACGAAACGACGCTGGTTTTCCATGGACTGCGCGACACGCGCGAGCAAGCGATTGATAGCCACGACGAAAGGCCGAATCTCGGTCGGCAGATGGCGCTCGTCGATAGGGTGCAGTGCCTGTTCATCGCGTCGATCGATGTCAGCCGAAAGGGCGGCAATCGGACGGAACAGTTTGCGCACCAGGTCGCCCACCACCAGCAATAGCACCGGAAACAGAATGAGAAACGGCAGCAAACTTCGCCAGGCGCTCTCGCGGGCCTCTTTGTCGCGCACTCCGGTTTCTTGAGCGACGACGATGCGTTCACCGCGGGCTGTGGTTCTGACCAGCACGCGAAAGTCTTCGCCGGTGACATTCAAAGTCGAGAGGCCATCGGCAAGCGTGGTGGGGAAGGGCAGTGGTATCAAGGCGTCATCGTTGCCGATAGCTTTGCTGCCATCGGCCAGGTATTGCACGATGACCCTGGACTCTTCATTGTCGCCATCGACTTCTTGGGATGCGGGATAGTGTAGGGACATCTGCTGCCGATCAAATAAGACGGCCACCTGACGCAAGGTATCGTCCTGCATTTCGTGGGCCTCGTCGAACGCAGAGACAAACGCAAAAATCCCGGCCAGCACCGCAACGATCAGGATGGCCAGCGATAGCGTCACGGACAGGCGTAGTTGTACCGAGTCCCTCAAACGCTTTTTGAAACCATCCATCCCATACCCCTGACGTTCTTGATGACATGGCTACCCAGCTTGCGCCGCAGTGAGTGGATCAAAAATTCCACCGCGTTGCTTTCCACTTCATTGCCCCAACCATAGAGGCGGTCTTCGAGTTCACTACGCGAGAGAATTGCGCCTGGCCGAATCATTAATGCCTGCAACAGGGCGAACTCGCGACTGGATAATTGGATGTCGCGATTTTCTAAGGTGGTGGCTTGTTTGGAGATCAAGTCCAGCGACACTACGCCATTGTCCAGCACGGACAGGGCCGTGCCACCTTTACGACGAAGCACGGCTCGCATACGGGCCAACAGCTCCGCCATATCGAACGGTTTGAGCAGGTAGTCGTCAGCGCCGCCGTCAAGGCCGCGCAGGCGATCACCTAGGTCGTCCCGTGCGGTGATGATCAGCAATGGCACCGGGTTGTTGCTCCTGCGAATGCTGTCGAGTACATCCAGCCCATCCTTCCCGGGCAACCCAAGATCCAGTAGCACCAGGTCATAGTGTTGGGTGTCCAGCGTTGCAAGAGCGGTGAGACCGTTTTTCACCCTGTCAGTGGCATAACTCGCATCGCTCAGGGCACCCTGGATCGCATCGCCAATCATCGGGTCGTCTTCAACCAGCAATATGCGCATTTGCCGCTCCGGAAAAAAGCGCGACCGTCATGACCGTCACGCCAGTATTGAAGCACCTGTACAAATGTTTGCCAGCTGTGGGATCACCTTCGGGATCAGGATTTGCCCTTCATCGAATCGAAGGCCTTCAACAGCTCATCCATCATAGCCTTGCAGTCGTTCTGTTGCGGGTTACTAGCGCGCAGGGCATCGAGTGCGCGGTCGATCGACTTGTCCACCACATGCCAGTCGCTGGCGGCGCGAGGTTTGATCCCGGCTTCGGCCGAGTCCCAAGCGGTTTCCAGATCCTTGATACGGACCTTCGCACCGGGCAGATCATTTTTGTCGACGAGCACGGCAACGTCGGCGGCTATGTTGCGGAACTCGGACAGATCGCCCAATTTTGAATTCGACCGGGATTGAGTGCTCAGCGAACTTGAGGTTGTGCCTGCATTGGGTTTGTCGGCAGGTTTCGAACAACCGGCGACGACGCTGAGCAAAAAAATGGACGAGACGATGGCAACGTGGCGAATGATGTTTTGAATCTGGCTCATGACGATTCCTTAAATGACTTTTTGACGTTTACTGAGTAACTGTTTTGCGATTGCCGACGTTGATTTGCGCGACCGCAACCAGAATGACAATGACGCACAGGAAGATTGTGCTGGTCCAGGTGGCACCCATTCCGAGACCACCGTAGGTTTTGGCTTGTGTCAGCAAGTCGCCGAGGGAGGCGCCGAACGGGCGGGTCAGGATGTAGGCGATCCAGAACGTCAGGACCCTATTGCTGCCCATGCGCCAGGCCACCAGGGTGGCAGCAATCAGCGCTCCGAAGATCACGGCACCGAGGGTGAAACCCAGACCCAAGGCTTCGGTAGCTAGGTCGCCGGCGGCGGTACCGAGGGCAAAGGTGCAGAGAACCGTGGCCCAATAAAACGACTCTCGCCGCAGCGTGATAATTTCCCGGATCGATACGTTGTGTTCGGTCCGGTACCAGACTAGGAAGTTAATCGCCAACAAGGCGGAAAATACTGCCGTGCTGGTGTATAGACTGACGTCCAGTACGTCGGTCAAAATATCGGTGATTTGTGTCCCGACGATGCTCACCAATACGACGGTCAGCCAGTAAATCCAGGGTGTGCAGGCTTTGGTGCGCAATTGGTAGAACATCGCTATGGCCAGTAAAACCGCCATGCCGATACTGGTCGGGCCCGCGCCGAAGCCGGCATCGACGGCAAGAAAGTCAGCGCCTGTTTCACCTACGGTCGTTGACAAGATCTTGATCACCCAGAATGACAGAGTCACTTCGGGCACCTTGTTGAGCCAGCCGGCAATTGCGTATTTCATAGTCGGGTAGCCTCTCCTGAGCAGCGCGGAATGTGCGCAGGAGAGAAGCTACGTAACGAAACTTAGCTGAGCCTGAGGGGAGGCAAATCGGCAGGGTGAGAGCGTAACCGACTGGGTCAATGAACTTCCGGGTTTACTGTTTTTTCACATCGCTTTCACCGCTCCCGCACAGCGGCGCATTTATCTTGGCGTTAATGGCATGGTGAAGTTCTAAGGGGTAACCCTGGCTGGCACCAGAGTCCTGATGCTGCAGGTTCGATGTATGCCCTACACCCATATCAATGGCTCGTTAATTTCAAGATTGGTCCCGCACACTCTGCGATTACGCGGAAAATATCTCGCGTTGATCATCACTCTTGTGCTCGGCGCGGTGCTTGTATGGTTTTCGACGGCGACGCCTGTGATGGATCTGGGCGTGGGCAACAACTTGATAAAGTCAGGGCTGAAAGAGCAGTGGAGGCAAGGTTCCGTTGTGGCCCTGGTCAGGCACGCCGAACGATGCGATCGATCGGCGAATCCTTGTCTGGGCGACGCCGAAGGCATTACCGTCAATGGCAGTAATGCTGCGATAGCAGTCGGCACAGGTATACGACAATTAGGTCTCGAAAAAGTCCGGATAATCGCCAGTCCTTCGACTCGTACCCGGCAGACTGCTGATCTGATATCGGGCCGGGCCGTGCCAACTCAGGACTGGGTGGCTGAGTGCGATGATGGATTCAAAGATGCCGTGTTAACTCATAAAAGCCGCAATGAGAATCTGATCTTGATCACCCACAGCGGTTGTATCGATCATTTCGAGCGCCTGATGGGGGTACGTGCGGGACAGCGCTCCAGCGTTTACATGCAAACCATATTTGTTCAGGTGGACGGCAGTCACGAACCCAGGATTCTCGGATCATTGAATGCCGCACAGTGGAAAGCACTGGCTGACGCTCATTCAAATTGATCAACGTACCTTCACGGTGTTCGACGTCGGGGGCTATAAGTAAGAACCGTTCTGAGTGCAGAGTTTGTACCCAATTCCATGTACGGTGTGCAGCAGTGGTTCATCAAATGCTTTATCCAACGCACGTCTCAACATGTGGATATTACTGCGAAGGCTGTCGCTGCTAGTAGGATGTCGCCCCCAAATGAGATCTTCGAGTTCCGTCCGTTTAACAACATGCGGGCTTCTGCGCATGAGGGTTTCCAGCAGTTTCATACAGGTAGGATTCACCTTGAGGGGGATCCCGGCGCGAGAAATTTCCAATGTGTCTAAATCAAACTGGAGATCGGCTACAACCAGAACCCGATTCATGTAACCAACACGACGCGATACTACGGCTTCGATCCTGGCAAGAATTTCAGACATGGCAAATGGCTTGGTGACGTAATCATCAGCGCCGACCTTGAAACCGGTCAATCGATCTTCCAGTTGGTCTCGCGCACTCAACATCACAATGGCAACGTCGGATTTGGAATTCTGACGCAAGCTTTGGCAAATCTGGTTACCATCGATGCCAGGGATCATGACATCCAGAACAATCGCGTCGAAGTCTTTCGAGGCGGCTAGATGAAGCCCGCTCAGTCCATCAAGTGCTCCCTCGACGGTGTGCCCCTTCAGCGTGAAAAAATCCATCAGATTGTCGTGAATGTCCCGATTGTCCTCAATAATCAAAATGTTCATTGCATAGCCTTTATGCTTCTAATCAAGTTAACCGCACTCTGATGATCATGGAGGAAGGGCAAACGTTCCATCTCCTCTATCTTGTATTCTGCCGCGTTTTGACGGCGCCACATGAATGATTAGAATAAACTTTTCGTGCATTTGTTCGTTGGGCGGCTGGCCGCTTTGTAGCTGAGTCGCCTACGCTGAGACGATCAGGGTAAAAAAGCTCAATTGCAGAAAGGAGGCACGGTATGCATGGCTACGGAATGGTGGGGGATTTGCTTCATCTAGCCCTTTATTTGACGACCATTGCATTTTGGGTGTTGTTTTGGATGGTCTGCATTTTCAATGCCAAGGGCCGACTGAAAAGTCTCCTGGGGGCCCACGCATTCATGATTTGTGTTCTGTTATTCCCGGTTTTGCCCGCGACTTTCATTGGTGGGGCATTGATTGCTTTTGGTATCGAAGGCCTGGTCTGGAGCCTTTGTATTACAGGGGTAGGTTTGCCGATTGCTGGCATGGGGTTAGTTCAGCGCTACGTTAAAAATCGATACTGACAGGACGGATAAGTCCAGTACGCTTCTGAGCTTGGACATTGCAAAAAAGGCTAGGCGGTGGATCGTTTGGCGGGCTTGAAAGGACGGTACTACAGAAAATTCACATCAGGTTGACCTTTCAGCGACAGGCGGATGTTTACCCTACGATCCTGGCCAATGGAGATCGCCAATGAGCGCCCCTGTCAAACTTAAATTTTCCGAAAAATACGATAAAGATCACGCAGAACAATACTTCCTGAAGCATCAGGATGGTCTGTCGCGGAAATTGTCCCATTATCGGGACGTACAGATGGCGCGCCATGCGTTACACGAGGCGGGAGACCCCGGACTGGTTCTCGACCTTCCATGCGGTGCGGGGCGGTTCTGGCCTTTGCTTGCAGAAAACTCTAATCGAATCATCATTGGCGCAGACAATTCGCCGGATATGATTAAAACCGCACTGGAGAATCAACCTGCCGATATCGTCAAGCGTGTGAAGTCTCTCGAGACTTCAGCGTTCTCCATTGATCTACCTGATAATTCGGTGGACAGTATTTTCAGCATGCGATTGATTCATCATATCGGTGAATCCGCGCATCGATTGACGATGCTGCGAGAGTTTCATCGGGTGACGCGAGACACCGTCATCCTATCGATGTGGGTAGATGGTAACTTCAAGTCATGGAAGCGAAAGCGTCAGGAAAAACGGCGTAAAGCCAAAGGCGAGCAGAGTGAATACCAGAACAGGTTTGTTATTCCTCGATCCGTCGCAGAAGCTGAATTCAAGCAAGCCGGATTCGTGATAGATAGCAAGTCTGACTTTATCCCGTTTTATGCCATGTGGCGTGTCTACGTTTTGCGCAAGATTTAAACTCTGAGCAAGGTGTCCAGAGCTGTCTTCAGGGATTCGAGCCGGCTATACAAATCCTCCGTGAATCCCCTCGACTTTGCCTGATGAACCCGGTGCCGTGAACGTTGCACCACGTAACACTAGCCCCGGGTTTCAGGAATCAGAGCGCGACTCTGGCATTCCACTTTTGGTGTGGGATGGGCAACCTGCACGAATCGCCTCGCCCTATCGGGAAGTACTGAAAACCCCGGTGTGCCAGACGTTCTGCGTCGTACAGGTTGCGGCCGTCAAAGATCACAGGGGCTTTGAGCCGTTTGTGGATCAGATCGAAATCCGGCGCTTTGAACTGCTGCCACTCGGTGCAAATGATCAGCGCATCGGCACCACTGAGCGTTGCTTCCGGTGTGCCCATCAGACTCAGCTTGGGTTGGTCCTGATACAACGATTGAGTCTGCTGCATCGCCTCAGGATCGAATGCCCGGACATGTGCGCCTACTTCCCACAGCGCTTCCATGAGCACCCGGCTGGGGGCATCTCGCATGTCATCGGTGTTGGGTTTGAACGCCAGGCCCCACACGGCAAAGGTCCTGCCACGCAGATCACCTTTGTAGAACGCGTTGATGCGTTCGAACAACTTGTGTTTCTGCCGCTGGTTGATGGCTTCCACTGCCTGCAGTAGATCATTGGAGCATTGAGCTTGTTGTGCGCTGTGGATCAGGGCGCGCATGTCCTTGGGGAAGCACGAGCCGCCATAACCGCAACCGGCATAAATAAAGTCGTAGCCGATACGCGAGTCGGCACCGATGCCCAAGCGCACCGATTCGATGTCGGCGCCCAAATGCTCAGCCAATTCGGCGATCTGGTTGATGAAGCTGATCTTGGTCGCCAGCATGCAGTTGGCAGCGTACTTGGTCAGCTCGGCGCTGCGCAGGTCCATGAACATGATGCGGTCATGGTTGCGATTGAACGGCGCATAAAGCTCGCGCATGACGTCGCGCACTTCATCGCGCTCGCAGCCGATGATGATCCGGTCTGGACGCCGGCAATCGGCGACGGCCGAGCCTTCCTTGAGAAACTCTGGATTGGAGACGATATCGAAATTCAGTGTTTGGTCGTAGCGTCGAAGGGCCTCGATAATCCGATCACGCAGGGCATCACCCGTGCCTACTGGCACAGTGGATTTCTCAACGATAATGATTGGCTCACTGCGGTGCCGGGCGATGGCTTCGCCCACCGAAAAGACACTGCTCAAATCGGCTGAGCCGTCTTCCTGGGACGGCGTGCCCACGGCAATAAACAAAACCTGACCATGCTCCACGGCAAGCTTTTCTTCGCAGGTGAAGCGTAGCCGTCCGTTATCCAGATTGTCCTTGACCAATTCAGCCAGGCCAGGTTCAAAGATGCTTACTTGCCCTAGATTAAGGGCTTTCACTTTTTCGTAGTCGATGTCCATGCAGACGACATCATGACCGACCTCTGCCAGGACGGTTGCCTGGACGAGGCCGACATAGCCGCTTCCGAATACGCTGATTTTCATGGTGCACTCCTGAGTTCGGGCGCGTGAGCAGGTCGAGAGTGGATGGTGATGACGCCGAGGATGACCAGGGCCACCCCCAGACTTTTAGAGAGACTGAATCCTTCGTTGAACACCGGTAGCGCGGCGGCGATTAGGTACACCAGTGCATAGCTGATGCTCAGCAGCGCATAAGCCCGGCCCAGCGGCACATCGCGCAGGGCGGCGAGCCAGCAGAGCATCGACAGGGCATAAGCGAGAATGGCGGCCAGCACCACGACCACAGCGGTCGGATCAATCGGGGCGGTCAGCCAGTGTTCGGGTGGCGGCAGGCGCGTCATGCTCCAGCGCATGCTCAACTGCGCGGCGCTGCCCAGCAGCACACTGCCGAGGGCGAAGGTCAGGCCACGGCGCAGGTTCATGTGTGTTGCCCCAGCAGCGCCACGCCACTGATGACCAATGCCACGCCCAGCCAGTGGCGACGGTCGATGCTTTCGTGGAAAACAAAACGAGCGACCAGGGTGATCAGCACGAAATTCAGGCTCAGCATCGGGTACGCGACGCCGACTTCAAGACGCTGCAGCACCAGTAGCCACACCAGCAAACCCGCGCCCAACGCGGCGATTGCCAGCCATAACCACAGTGAGCGCAGTTTTTCGCCCCAGCCCGACGCCTTGCCGCGCCAGCTTTCCACGGCGTACTTCTGGGCAATCTGGCCCAGGCAAGTCAGCAGGCAGGCGACCAAAAGCAGCAACAGGCTCATGACGCCCCCTGAGGGATAATCAGAATGACCAGATTGCCTTGTTCATAGCGTTTGCCATCCTTGGGTAGTCGTTCGATTTCTTGCAGTTCGTCGTCACCCTTGACGCGCATGACCACGCCGACCGAGCCGCTTTGGCGGGCCTCGCGCATCCACTGTTGCACCTGGTTCGGGTCGACCCGCTGCTGTATTCCGTCAGGGTAAGCGAGGCCATATTTCAGCTCGCCTATCGTGTTGTACAACGCCACGTCCGGGCGTTTCAGGCGCCAGGCCAGGGCCGACGCAGCGCCCAGATCGTTGCTCAGCAAGTGGGCGGTCTGGCCGAGTTCCGCGGCGTGTTCAAGGACAAACTGATCAGGCATCTTGTTAGCGACCACGGACTTGGGCAATCCGGCTGGCAGCAGCCCGATCAGCAACAGGCTGCCAAACGCCGGCGCCGCCCAGCATCGCAAAGGCCTGAAGGCTTGTAGCAGGTTGGCCATGATCCAGCCGATCAAACCGATGAACATCAGCACCAGGTTGTGTGGCTCATGGTCGTACAGCGGTTTTTTCAGTTGTAGGTAGACCAGCGCAAGCAGGGTGATCAGGCCCAGGAGCAGGTTGAGCAAGCCATTGATGCCCAGCACCCGGCCTTGCTCCAGCCGCAAGCGATCCGCCAGTGCGTTGCCCAACAACAAGGCCATTGGCAACAGGCACGGCAGGATGTAGCTCGGCAGTTTGCCTTTGCTCAGGCTGAAAAATAGCAGCGGCATCAGCAACCACAACAGCAGAAAGCCGATGCTGGCCTGACGACGTGTTTGCCACGCCTGCTTCAGCGCCGACGGCAACAACGCGGCCCACGGCAGACTGAACGCGACCAGCAACGGCAGGTAGTACCACCATGGAGCGTCGTGCTGCGCGTCGTCCCCGGCAAAGCGGCGAATGTGTTCGTGCCAGAAGAAAAATCGCCAGTAATCCGGTTCCTGCACATGCACCGCCAAGACCCAGGGCAGGCTCACGGCGATGGCCACGACAATCGCCAACGGACCGTAGATCAGCAGCTCGCGCCAGCGTTTCTGCCAGACCATCCAGGGCAGGGCGATCAGAACCGGCAGCAGCCAGGCGAGAAAACCCTTGGTCATGAACCCCATGCCACACGCTAGGCCCAGCAACGCCCAACCGAACAGGCGCTGGCCACGGCTGACGCTGTCCAGGGAAAACCACAACGCCACCAGACTCAGGTTGACCCAAAAGGTGAATTGCGGATCGAGGTTGGCGTAGCCCGCGGCGCCGGCGACTACGGTGAGGCTCATGTACAGCAGCGCACAGGCAAAACTCTTGCGCGGTTCGTTCCAGAGCCGGCGAGCGATCAGGTAACACAGCAATACGCTGAGCCCGGTGCTCAGGGCCGAAACGAAGCGCACGCCGAACAGGTTCTGGCCAAACAACGCCTGACTGGCGGCGATCATCCAGTAACCGGCCACCGGTTTTTCGAAATAGCGAAGGCTCATGAAATGCGGCGACACCCAGTTGCCACTCAGCAGCATGTCCTGGCTGATCTGGGCGTAGCGGGTTTCGTCGGGAATCCATAAGCCATGACTGCCTAATGGCAGCAGGTAAGCCAACAGAAAAATCCCCAGCAACAGCGGCAATGCCCAGGGCTTGCTCATACGCCTTGCACTCCCAGCCAGCCTTCGCGACCTTCAAGCGTGCCACGCAGCACGCGACCGGTCGGCAGGGTGCCGGGCGCCTCGGGCAGCAGATTGCCCAAAGGTTGAAAACGGATGTTTCGCGGGCGCGCATCGGCCAGCAGTTGACGAAAATCGTTGGCCATCAGAATCCCTTCTACTTCGGCATGGATGGTGTAGACGTTGAGTTTTTCGGGGTGGAAGCGATCAAGAATGAAGGCGTTGAAGTCCTTGGCCGCCACGGTGGGGCCGACCACCTCATCAAAGGTGGGCAGGTCCACCGGGATCTGCGGCGCTCCGAGGCCGCCACCGGCCAGGGTCGGCTGAAACAGGCTCTGGCCCCGGCAGTCGCTGTTGTAGCGAAAGTTGAATCCTTGCTTGGCCTCGATCACGCTCTCGTCCGCCCGCCAACCGGCGGCCGCCGAGCACTCGACGGGTTGCCCAAGGATGTCGCTGAGTTCGTCCACGCCCTGACGAATCTGTTCCACCAGCTGCGCGTCGCTCCAGTGTCCGACATTGGCCTGCCAGCCATGGTGATCCCAGGCGTGCAGACCGACTTCATGACCGGCCGCCAGGGTTTGACGCATCAAATGTCCAAGGTTGCGGCCAATCGGCTTGCCCGGCCACGCGGTGCCGGCCAGCAAGATATCCCAGCCGTACAGGCCGGCGGCATTGGAGCGCAGCATCTTCCAGAGAAACTGCGGGCGGATCAGGCGCCACAAATGCCGGCCCATGTTGTCCGGCCCGACACTGAAGAAAAACGTCGCTTTGACCTGCGCTTCATCGAGGATTTCCAGCAGCCTCGGCACCCCCTCACGGGTGCCTCGGTAGGTGTCGACATCGATTCGAAGGCCTGCCTGCATCAACGTTTGTCCGCGATTTCGAGCATGGCTTCACGCAGGAAGAAATCCAGGGTGTTGCCGATGGTTTCACTCATCTCTACGGTCGGCGTCCAGTCCAGCAGACGCTTGGCGTTGGCGATGCTCGGTTTACGGTGGGACACGTCCTGATACCCGGTGCCGTAGAACGCCTTGCTTTCGACATCGCGGAACCCGGCGAACGGTGGGAAGTTGTGGCGCAGCGGGTGCGCTTCGAACTGCCGCAACAGTTCCTCGCCCAACTGGCGAATGCTGGCTTCGTTGTCCGGGTTGCCGATGTTGATGATCTGGCCGTTGCACGCGTCGTTGTCGTTGTCGATGATTCGCGCCAGCGCTTCGACGCCGTCGGCAATGTCGGTGAAGCAGCGTTTTTGCTCACCGCCGTCGAACAGACGAATCGGCGTGCCTTCCACCAGGTTGAGGATCAGCTGGGTGATGGCCCGGGAACTGCCGATGCGTGCCGAATCCAGACGGTCCAGGCGCGGGCCCATCCAGTTGAAGGGGCGGAACAGGGTGAAATTCAGGCCTTTCTGGCCGTAGGCCCAGATCACGCGGTCGAGCAGTTGCTTGGAGGTCGAGTAGATCCAGCGTTGCTTGTTGATCGGCCCGACCACGAGGTTGGACGTGTCCTCGTCGAACTTGTCGTCCTGGCACATGCCATAGACTTCCGACGTCGACGGAAAAATCACCCGCTTGTTGTATTTGACGCAGTAGCGAACCAGCTTGAGGTTCTCTTCGAAATCCAGCTCGAACACGCGCAGCGGGTTGCGGGTGTATTCGATGGGCGTGGCGATCGCCACCAGCGGCAGGATCACGTCGCACTTCTTGATGTGGTACTCGATCCACTCGGAGTGGATGCTGATGTCGCCTTCGACAAAATGAAAATTCGGATGGCTGCGCAAACGCTCGATCGCATCGGAGCCGATGTCGAGGCCGTACACCTCGTAGCGGTCATCGCGCAGCAAACGCTCGGACAAGTGATTGCCGATGAAGCCGTTGACGCCGAGGATCAGCACGCGCGTGTGGCGTGGCGTGCGTCCGGATTCGGCACCGCGCAGCAAGGAGCCGTCCACCAGACCGAGTTCGCCGGCCAGTTGCGGCCCGCTCAGGTACAAGCCGTTGTCGTTGCGCTGGCCGGCGCTGATCACCAGCGAGTCCTCGCCGCAGGCAAGGCGCAGCGGGTCGACACTGATGACCCGGCCCGGTGCCTGGCCTTCGTTGCCTTTGACGACTTCAGCGCTCCAGACAATCAATTTGTGCTCGCCCACCGCGCAGAACGCGCCGGGATAAGGTTGGGTGACGGCGCGCACCAGGTTGAACAGTTCTTCTGCCGGTTTCTGCCAGATCAGCTTACCGTCGGCGGGCGTGCGGCGACCGAACGTCGTGGCCTTGGATTCGTCCTGAGGGATCTCGCTGACCTTGCCGGCGAGCAGCGCCGGCAAGGTGTCACGCAACAGGTCGGTAGCGGCCACGCGCAGTTTGTCGTGCAGGCTCAGCGCGGTGTCGCTGCACTCGATTGCAACCTTCTTCTGCGCGAGGATGGCACCAGCATCGGCGCGCTTGACCATGCGGTGCAAGGTCACGCCGGTTTCGCTTTCGCCGTTGACCAGCACCCAATTGGCCGGCGCACGACCGCGATAGCGCGGCAGCAATGAACCGTGCAGGTTGAACGCGCCTTTGCCTGCCGTGGCCAACAGCGGTTCGCTCAGCAGATGGCGGTAGTAGAACGAGAACAGGTAATCCGGATTGAGCTTGGCGATGCGCTCGATCCAGAGCGGGTGGTTGACGTCTTCCGGGGCATGCACCGGGATGCCGTTGCGCGCACACTGTTGCGCTACGGAGCCGTAAAAGGCGTTTTCCTTAGGATCATCGGCGTGGGTAAACACCGCAGCGATGTCGAAGCCCGAGCTGAGCAGGGTTTCAATGCCGGCACAGCCAATATCGTGATAAGCGAAAACAACTGCTTTTGCACTCATGAGAGAACCTGATCGGAAGAAGAGGAAGTGAGGCCGTCAACGGTGACCACGGGAACGGGTGTGGCGGGCTGGCTGCGCAGGACTTTTTCGATAAAGAACCGCGGGCGCGCACGGACGTCGCTGTACATCCGCCCCAGGTATTCACCCAACAGGCCCATGCCGATGAATTGCCCGCCAGTGAAGATGAACAACACGGCGAACAGCACGAACGTCCCGTCGCCGGCCCAATGGGCGCCGAAGGCCAGACGCAGAACGATCAGCGCAATGGCAAACAGCACGCCGAGGGCCGCCATGGCGAAGCCGACAATGCTCAGCAATCGCAGGGGCGTGGTGGTCATGCAGGTGATCAGGTCGAACATCAGGTTGACCAGGCGCATCGGGCTGTACTTCGATTCACCGTGTTCGCGTTCGGCGTGGGTCACCAGGATTTCCGTGGTGTGCCGGGCGAAGCTGTTGGCGAGGATCGGGATGAAGGTGCTGCGTTCGCGGCAGGCGAGCATCGCGTCGACAATCGATCGACGATAGGCGCGGAGCATGCAGCCGTAATCACTCATGGCGACGCCGGTGGAACGCTGCACGGCGAGGTTGATCAGCTTTGACGGCCAGCGACGCAAGGCCGAATCCTGGCGGTTGCTGCGCACCGTGGCGACCACGTCATAGCCGAGTTCGGCCTGGGCCACCAGGCGTGGGATCTCTTCGGGCGGGTTTTGCAGATCGGCGTCGAGGGTGATGATGACATCGCCTTTGCACTGCTCGAAACCGGCCATGATTGCCGCGTGCTGGCCGTAGTTGCGATTGAGAATGACCGCTACCACCGGGCTTCCTTTGAGCGATGCTGCCCCAATATTTGCGCCGATTCGTCCCGACTGCCATCGTCGACCAGCACAATTTCGTAGTCATAGTGCAGTTGCTGGCACGCCGCTTCGGTGCGCCTGAGCAACTCGGGCAAGCTGTCTTGTTCGTTGTAGACCGGGATGACGATTGACACGCAACGGATTGGGTAAGGTTTCACAGGCTTGAGTCCATAACGTTTTCAATGGCGCCGACCACACGGTCGACGTCATCGCTGGTCATGTCGGGGAACAACGGGATCGAGCACAGCCGTGCCGAGTTCCATTCGGTGTTGGGCAATTGGATGTTGGGGAAGCACTGGCGGTAGTAGGTGTGCAGGTGCGTAGCGATGAAGTGGATGCCGGTGCCGATGTTCTGCGCCTGCAAGGCTTTCATGAAGGCTTCGCGATCCAGTCCACAGCGCTCGGCGTCGATGCGCAGGATGAACAAGTGCCAGGCGTGCTGTTGCGGGTAAAGCGGAATGGCCAGTGGTTGCACCGGTGAGCCTTCCAGACGCTGCAAATAGCGCCTGGCCAGTTCGGTGCGCTTGGCGTTGATCTGGTCCAGACGTTCCAGTTGCACCAGCGCGATAGCGGCATTGATGTCGGCCAGGTTGTATTTGAAACCCGGCTCGATCACCTGAGCCTGAGGTTTGCGGCCGTGGGTCAGGCGGTCATAGGCGTCGACGCCGAGGCCGTGAAACTTGAGCATGCGCACCCGACTTGCCAGGGCTTCATCGTCGCTGACGAACATGGCGCCCTCGGCGCAGGTCATGTTTTTGATCGCGTGGAACGAGAAGATCGCCGTGCCTTTCGCGCCGACATGACGACCTTTGTAGAAGGTGCCTGCGGCGTGAGCGGCATCTTCGATGACGGGGATGCCGTGTTTGTCGGCCAATGCATACAGCGGATCGAGATCAAACGCGGCGCCGGCGTAATGCACCGGAATGATCGCTTTGGTGCGTGGCGTGATCGCCGCTTCGATGCTCGACAGGCCACTCATCAACGTGTCGCGATCCACGTCGACGAATACCGGCGTCGCCCCCAACAAGCAAATCATGTTGGCGGTGGACACCCAGGTCTGGGACGGCGTGATGACTTCGTCGCCCGGACCAATACCCAATGCCAATAACGTGATGTGCATCCCGCCGGTGGCCGAGGACAATGCCACGGCATGACGGCATCCCACGTAGTTGGCGAAGTGTTCTTCGAGTTGCTGGTTTTTCGGCCCGGTTGTGATCCAGCCAGAGCGCAATACTTGCTCTGCGGCGGCAATTTCCTCATCGCCGATGCTGGGGCGGGAGAACGGAAGGAACGCTTGACTCATGGGCACCTCGGGGCTGAAAAGTGAATAGCCTTTGAGGCTAAAAACATGGATTGAATGACAGCGTAGACGCTAAAAGAGAAAAGCTGCATCAATCAGTTACCTGAAATACTTGATCAAACGCTCCAGTAGATTTTTCGTGCCGGGGTAGGCAAGCGAGAGCTCGCAACGGGTCAGCCCGTATTCATTGAGGTTAAGTGCGATATTGTGAAAGAAGTATAAAAAGCCGGTCGGCAAATCGTTTATCTGCACCAGACAGACACTATTAAAATTTTGGTCTCTCTCTCACGCCTTTAATGGGAAACGTCTTACAGAATGGTTGTCGTTTTGTATTACGTTCAAGTCATTCAGGTTTTCGTTACCCTCTATTATTCGAAGTCATTTCGTTTAAATGATTGGCCAGCGGCCGATACGATTAGTTGCCAGAATGCGCCGGTCGGTGGATCTTCGATCTTTGAAAGCTCAAGGTTTGCCCAGTACGTGGGCATGACCGATCATCGAGACGTAAACCGCACTGCCGGCAGGTGGTGCATACAGGCCCGAACTGCGAACCATCAAAGATCGTCCCGACAGATCGTCGGCTGCATGCGCCTGTAACTGCACGGTCAAGGTGCAGGTGTTGCCGCTGAAATCGCGCTCGGTGACCACGGCTCGGCAGCCGACCTCTTCGGAAGGGCCTGGTTGGATGCTGACCAGGTGCAGTTGCTCGGGACGCAGCATGATCTGCGCCGATTGGGTGTTCCGATGATTGTTCACCGGGATACGACCGAGATCGCAATGGGCCCAGCCGGCTTCGATTCTGGCGGGCATGACCACGGCATCCCCCAGAAACAGCGCGGTTTGTTCATTCTCGGGATAACGGTACAGATCCAGCGGATGGCCTGACTGCACCAGCCGACCGTTGCGCATCACCGCCAGCTGATCGGCAAACGACAAAGCTTCGCTCTGGTCATGGGTGACCAGAATGGTGGTGACGCCAGCGTCGCCTAGCAGCCGCGCGACCAATTTGCGCATGGCGGCGCGCAGGCCGGTATCGAGCGCCGAAAACGGTTCATCCAGCAACATCAAGCGCGGCTGTTGCGCCAACGCCCTCGCCAGCGCCACGCGCTGTTGCTGGCCGCCGGAGAGTTCATGGGGCCAACGGTTGGCCATGTTCGCATCCAGCGCCACTCTGTCCATCAACTCCGCGATGCGCTCCTGTTTTGCGCCGCCCTTGGTCGAAAGCCCGAATCCGATGTTGGCGGCCACGGTCATGTGCGGGAACAGGGCGCCGTCCTGAGGCACATAACCGATCTGGCGTTGGTGGGCGGGTACTTCGTGCGTGTCGTCGACCAGCGTCTGGCCGTTGAGCGAAAGGCGCCCCGCATCCGGGAACTCGAAGCCCGCGATCATTCGCAGCAAAGTGGTTTTCCCTGAGCCGGACGGGCCGACGATGACTGTTCGGCTGCCCGTCGGCACCGACAGGTTGATGCTCTCCAGCGCTTGATGGGCGCCGTAGGATTTGCAGATGGAATGGAGTTCAAGAGCGTTCATCGGCCAGCCGTTCGTTTGGATTGGTGATAAAGAAGTCCGGTCAACGGAAGCGACAGCAGGATCATCAACAGGGCGTAGGGCGCCGCGGCGGCGTAATCGATCTCGCTGGTCATGGCCCAGAATCCAGTGGCCAAGGTGCGCGTGCCGTTTGGGGCGAGCAGCAGGGTGGCGGTCAATTCATTGGTGATCGCCAAAAATATCAGCGCGGCACCTGCGGCAGCGCCGGGCGCGGCCAGACGCAAGGTGATCAGCCATAATGCACGGGCGGGCGAGCGGCCTAGGCTGCGGGCCATGTTTTCCAGCTCAACCGGCGCCTGTGCGATGCCTGCGCGCAAACTCACTAGGGCGCGCGGAAGAAACATCAGCAGATACGCCAGCAACACCGTGATAGTCGTCTGGTAAATCGGCCGGGCGAAATGGATGGTGACGGTCACCAATGCCAGGGCCACGACGATCCCGGGCAATGAACTGGTGATGTAGTTGCAGCTTTCCAGCACACGTTGCAACCGGCCCGGCGAGCGAATCGACAGCCAGGCAATTGGGATGCCAGCGCAGGTGGTGAGGACTGCACCCGCAACGCCGAACAGCAGGGTCTGTTCCAGCGCCGGCATCAATTCGTCCAGTTGCCAAACCTGCGTACCTCCGGCGATTAACCACTTGCCTAATGTAATCAATGGCACACCCAGCGCTAGGGCGCATGTCAGCACCTGTAAAGTCAGCGCGAGTGTGTTTGCGGTCGGCGACAGACGCATAACACGCTGCTCGCGGGCGCTGCCCGACCCGACCCGGGCGTAACGCGCACTGCCGCGAGAAGTCGATTCGACGGTCAGCATCACCAGGCAACACAGGGCGAGCACGCTGGCCAGCATGTTTGCGGCGGGGCCGTTGAAGGTGGACTTGAACTGATCGAAGATTGCCGTGGTGAAGGTGTCGAAGCGGATCATCGCGTACAGGCCATATTCGGCCAGCAGGTGCAGGCCCACCAGCAAGGCACCGCCACAGATGGCCAAGCGCAGTTGCGGCAGCACCACTCGGAAAAACACCGCCCAAGGTTTGAGACCCAGCGATTCGGCAACGTCTTCGATGGCCGGATCGAGACGACGCAGCGTCGCAGCAACCGGCAGGTACATGAACGGGAAGTAGGCGATGACCGACACCAGGACCCCGGCAAACAACCCGTGAATCGGTGGGACCAGGCTGACCCAGGCATAGCTGTGAACGAAGGCCGGCACCGCCAGCGGCGCGGTCGCCAACAACGACCACCAACGCCGCCCCGGCAGGTCGGTGCGCTCGGTGAGCCAGGCCAGCGCCACACCGAGCGTGACGCACAAGGGAATCGTGAGCCCCACCAGCAACACGGTGTTGATCAACAACTCGCCAACGCGGGGGCGGAACACCAGCGGCACGAGCGTTGCCCAGCCGGCCTGATAGGACACGCCGATGACGAAGCCAATCGGCAGCAGCGCCAGTAGCGACACCAGCACCGCCAAACCGACCACCCACTCGCCACCGCGACCCGCAAAGAGACCACGAGATCGTCGCCGCAAATTCGCGGGAATCGCCTCAGCGACACCCGTCAGCAAGGTTTCAGGCATCAATTAAAGCAGTCCAGCCTGAGTCATAAGCTCCACGGCTTTTTTACTGTCGAGTTTTGAGGCATCGACGTTCGGTGCGTCGAGTTGCTGCAACGGCACCAGTTTTGGATTGGATTCAGCGTTTTTACCCACCGCGTATTCAAACGATTTACCGGTCTTGAGCACTTCCTGACCGTCTTTGCCAGTGACCCACTTCAGGAACGCCTGGGCTTGTTCTTTGTGTTTACTGGACGCCAGTACGCCGCCACCCGAGACACTGATAAATGCACCCGGATCCTTGTGCTTGAAATAGTTCAAGGCAGTGTCCTTGCTGTTTTCGCCGCTCTTTGCTTTATCCCCGAAGCTGTAATAGTGGTAGATCACGCCGCTGTCGACCTGCCCGGCATTCACCGCTTTCAACACGGAACTGTTGCCCCGGTACGCGGTGAAGTTGGTTTTCATCCCCTTCAACCATTCGAGGGTAGCGGTTTCACCCTTGAGCTCCAGCACTGCGGCGACAATGGCCTGGAAGTCGGCACCGGCCGGTGACGCCGCCCAGCGACCTTTCCATTTCGGATCGGCGAGGTCCATCAGCGACTTCGGCAATTCGGCTTCGAGCAGTTTGCCCGGGTTGTAGACAAACACCGTGGAGCGCGCGGCGATTCCCACCCATTTGCCATGGGCCGGACGATAGGCTGCACCGACTTGTTCCAGAGTGGTCGGCGCAACAGGCGCAAACAGCCCCGCGTTGTCGACCAGCACCATGGCCGGGGAGTTCTCGGTCAGGAACACGTCGGCCGGAGACGCAGCGCCTTCCTGCACAAGCTGATTCCCCATCTCGGTATCATCGCCATTGCGTACGGTGACTTTGATTCCGGTTTCCTTGGTAAAGCCTTCGATCCAGGCTTTGGTCAGGCTTTCGTGTTGAGCGTTGTAGACCACGATGCCATCAGCCTCTGCCGCATACACGTGGCCGGCGCTCAGCAGCGCGGTGGCCAGCAGTGCTGTTTTGAGGAACGAGGGGATAGGGGGCATCATTCTGTGGCAGCTCCTGATTCTTTTTAGAGGTCATGCACACAGATTCGCCGGCTATCAATGCGAATCATTTGCATGTTTTGAGGTGCAGCGAATGTAGAGAGCAAAATGAGAAAAAAACGTCAAAAAACCGTTAATACATGTCATTTTCATTCGGTAGATGGCACTCGCCTGATTGCCCTCTGATTGATATCAAACGATCATCGCCTTCGCTCCATCCATCCCTTTTGCGCACCAGCCGAACGCACAGAAAAGTTGTGGCCTATAGCGCCTGCAGAAAGCCTGTTCTCCTTTAAAATTCGTTGTTTATAGCCCTTTCCCGCTATTACCTCTTGCCACTCACGAAATTTTCATTTCTTTTTGATTATAAGCCTTTGCAGGTACAGAAAAGCCTTGCCATCTAGCAGAGTGATTTATGGAAGTGACCGTCCCTTGTAGTGACTATGTCGGTTTGGCACAGCCAACCCGCTTAGCAGATGTTTGTCGCGCGCAAGGACGAGGCGTATGAGAGTACTGGTAACCGGCGTTGCAGGTTTTATCGGGTTTCATACCGCCAAGCGCCTATGCAGCGATGGCCACGAGGTTATTGGCATCGACAACCTCAACAGCTACTACAGCGTTGAGCTGAAACAGGCTCGACTTTCGCAACTGGCGGCATGCCGCAATTTCCAGTTCAAGTTGCTGGATGTGGCCGACAAACAAGCGCTGCTGGATTTGTTTGCTGAAAATGAGTTCGAGCAAGTCGTTCACCTGGCAGCCCAGGCTGGTGTGCGCTATTCCATCGACCACCCGGACGCCTATGCGCAAAGCAATCTGGTGGGATTCCTTAACGTGTTGGAAGCCTGTCGTGCTCATAGACCGGCGCATCTGATTTACGCCTCAAGTAGCTCGGTATACGGATTGAACGACCATTTACCGTATGCCACGACTGACCCTGTCGATCGGCCGATGTCGTTCTATGCCGCGACCAAGCGCGCCAATGAACTTATGGCTCATTCCTACTCGCATCTCTACGGCATTCCCACTACCGGTCTGCGGTTTTTCACCGTTTATGGGCCTTGGGGGCGGCCGGACATGGCGCTGTTCAAATTCACTGACGCGATCCTGAAAGGTCGCCCCATTGATGTGTACAACGATGGCGCAATGTCCCGCGATTTCACCTATATCGACGACATTGTCGAAGGCCTTATGCGATTGATGCCGCTGCCACCTACCGATGAGACCGGCGCGCGAAACAAGGTTTACAACATTGGATTTGGCGCGCCGGTGAAGCTTCTGGAGTTTGTCGAGTGCATTGAAGAGGCACTGGGAATCCGGTCAGTGAAAAATTTCATGCCGTTGCAGTCAGGCGACGTTCTTAACACGTGGGCCGACACTCGCGAGCTGGAAGACCGTGTGGGTTTTCGCCCGCAGATCACGGTGTCCGTCGGCGTGCAGTCGTTTGTGGATTGGTACCGCAACTATTACGGCGTTTAGCTACTCACTTCTTCGCTTTATTTACGGAAACGTCATGCAAGAAACTCCTTATGTGTCGGTCCTGATTCCGGCAAAAAACGAAGCAGGTAACCTCATTCCACTATTGGAGGAAGTGCGTGCCGCGTTAGCCAACGAGACCTTTGAAGTCATAGTGGTTGACGATGGGAGCACCGACGCCACCGCCATCGAATTACGAACGCTACAAAGTAGTGGTTACAGTCAATTGAGGGTGCTCAGTCATGCACGTTCCCTCGGGCAGAGCACCTCGATTTACCACGCAGCTGAAGTGGCGCGTGGGCATTGGTTGGCAACCCTTGATGGCGATGGCCAGAACGATCCGGCCGATCTACCGAAAATGCTGGACCTGGTTCGTGGTTCGGAGGGTAAACCCGCAGGCGTCAAGCTGGTGGCGGGTCATCGCGTAAATCGCCGGGATACGGCGAGCAAACGCTGGGCTTCGCGATTCGCCAACAATCTGCGCAGTCGCTTGCTGAAAGACCAGACCCCCGATACCGGCTGCGGTATTAAGTTGATTGAACGCGAGGCGTTTCTACGCCTGCCGTATTTCGATCACATGCACCGCTTTATTCCTGCACTGATCCGCCGTCACAACGGACGAATGTTGGTTCAGCCGGTGAACCACCGTGAGCGTGGAGCCGGGGCTTCCAACTACGGAAATCTTGACCGGGCTCTCGTGGGCATTGTTGATCTGTTCGGGGTGTGGTGGCTGGTAAAACGCACCCGCCTGGAAGTCGACGCACAAGAGTCCGAGGTCTGACATGGGTAGAGAATCTTTGTGGTTGGCCATTGGCTTCGTCGGTCAGTTGGCATTCACCGGGCGGTTTGTTCTGCAGTGGCTGTACAGCGAATACAAAAAACGCAGCGTGATCCCTGTCGCATTCTGGTACCTGAGCATCGTCGGTAGTGCGCTGCTATTGGCATATGCAATCTACCGCGAAGACCCGGTTTTTATTGTCGGCCAGTCCTTCGGTTTTATTGTGTACCTGCGCAATTTGCAGTTGATTGCCAAGCATCGTGAGCAGGAAAGCCACGAACTGGATAAAAAGGACTGAGACGGTGCGGATACGACTATCTTCTTCGCGGTTAGAGCTATTGGCTTTTGTGGTGTTGACGTTGGTCATGGTGGGAGCGGGTCTCGGCTGGCGCCAACCGTTGAACGTCGATGAAGAGCGTTTTCTCGGCGTAGCCCTGGAAATGCTGCAGAACGGTTCATGGTTTATTCCCCATCGGGCTGGCGAAATTTACGCAGACAAACCTCCACTTTTCATGTGGGCTGTGGCGCTGTTCGTGCAGCTTACTCACCTGCCAAAAGTGGCCCTGTACTTGCCCGCGCTATTAGCAGGTGCCGTTACTACGGCCTGCTTGTATGACCTGGGCCGTCGCTTGTGGAGCCGGCGAGTAGGTGTAATTGCAGCGATATTGTTTCTCGCGACCTACCAGTCCTACAGCATTTTACGGACGGGGCAGATTGATGGCTTTCTGGCTCTTTGGATAATTCTGGGTATCTACGGTCTATGCAGGCATTTATTGCTCGGCCCGGCGTGGCGCTGGTACTACGTTGCCTGTGCAGCCATGGGGTTTGGCATCATCAGCAAAGGTGTGGGCTTCCTGCCGGTGTTGATGCTGATCCCCTATGCGTATGCGGTGCGCAAAGGTTGGAAAGGCGTGGTGCCCATTCCCGGCAAAGCGGGGGCCTGGTGGCTGGGGCTGCTGGTAGCGTTGGCAGCCATTGCGGTATGGCTGGGACCTCTGGTGGTGATCGTGTTGCAGGGCAGTTCCGATAGCCTGGCTTATGCTCAGGAAATCTTGCTGAAGCAAACGGCTGGCCGTTACGCCAATGCGTGGGAACACCGCGAACCTTTTTGGTATTTCTTCGTCCAGGTTATTCCCAAGTACTGGGTGCCGATTTTTTTCATGCTCCCATGGCTAGTGCCAGCTTGGCGTAAGCAACTGGCCAAGCATGACGGTCGAGTGTTGGTGCTACTCGGTTGGGTGGTACTGGTGTTGTTGTTTTTTAGCCTGAGCAGCGGCAAACGCAAGCTGTATATCTTTCCTGCGTTGCCCGCACTGATTCTGTTAGTGGCGCCACTTATTCCCTGGATGCTGCGCCGATGGTTCAGCAAGCGTCCGAGGGGGCGGACGGTATTTGTTGTATTGACCGCGGTGTGGTTGGGCGCGTGGTTCGTGCGCGGCTTCATCGAGCCCCGAAAAGAAGGCATTAACCCTCACGAAACGATCATGCGTGAAGTGGCGCGACTGACTGGAAACTCCGAGTTGGTGCTGGTCGGTTGGCGTGAAGGACACTGGTTGTTCGCGCAGCAACCTATTGTGCATTTTGGCTTTGCGAACCACCGGGCTTTGGAGCAATCAGCCCTCTGGCTTCGTAACCACCCGCAGGCCTATGCGTTAGTGCCCGCGCACGATCTGGAACGTTGTTACGACCTGCAAAAAGCTCGCAGTGTTGGCGATACCTCAAGGGCTGAGTGGTTCCTGGTTGGCGCGGACGCGGACAACCATAGTTGCCAGTCTCCCGCGCCAGACAAGGTTTACTCATTCGTGTGGAAGCGTTCCCTGTGAGGGGCGGAGTTGTTCTATGAATATTGAATTGAGTGCTGCTCTGGGGTTGCGAAGACCTCAGCGACGACATCGTCTACGCATTTTTATTTTTGTGTTTCTGTTGTTAGGAGTGTTTGGGACGAATTCCTCCCGTTTCTACTGGCACCAGCAGCTTTACCACTCTGTACTGCAAACCTGGAGCAGTGCCAGTCAAGCGACTGGCTTATGGCTGCCAGGCTTTGTGCCTGATGTAGTGGCCAAGCCAATAGAGGGCATTGAAGAAGACATCTCAGGGATCACCTACGACTACGACCATGACCGGTTGCTGACCATTACCAACGGCGGGCTCATGCAAATTGTCGCTCTCGACCGAGCCGGCAATGTACTTGAGCGTTATCCGCTTGAGGGCTTTGACGATACTGAAGGATTGGCCTACATGGGCAATGGTCGAGTCGTTGTCTCTGAAGAGGGTGACCAGCGCCTGACGTTTATTCAACTGCCCGAGAAGTCCGCGACTATTCGAAAGGGAGCAGAGCCGTTCATCACCGTAGGTGTCAACCTGAGCACAAACAATAAGGGCTTTGAAGGAGTGACCTATGACCCTGTAGGGGACCGATTGTTTGCGATCAAGGAGCGCGACCCGCGACAGTTGTATGAGATTGGTGGAGTGTCGAAGAGCCTGAATGGAAACTTGTCCATCAACTTGATCGATCGAACTGAATGGGTGAACCATAGCTTTTTCGGGCGTGACATCGCCGACGCTTATTACGATCCGGGCACTGGCCATCTCGTTTTACTCAGCGAGCAATCCAAATTATTGATTGAGCTGGATAAAGAAGGCCGCTTTGTCAGCTACAAAAGTCTGCTCGAAGGCGTGAAGGATTTTTTCTCGCCCAACGTGCATCCGGAAGGCGTAACCATGGATGCGCAAGGCCATTTGTATGTCGTGGCGGAGCCGAACTTGTTCTATTCGTTTATGCGTAAACCTTGAAGTCGCTTCCCCGGATGAGCTCTTCAGTTTCCCCCAAAGAGCAAATCCCGGGTGGCTATAGCGCCCGACTATCCCTCCAATAAAACTCGCGGGGACGGACTTGAAGGCGCAATACGTTGTTATTTTCACGAAAACACGATGAGCTGACCCGTTGAGCAGACTCACGCATTTTCGTGCATCTTTGGGATGAGTGAGGCGCGTATGAGTACAGAAGGCGAGGTATTTCGGCGGATGCAAGCCGCGCGGCGTGCGCTGGACTGGGCAACCCTGGGCGTGGCGGTGTTGCTCCTGCTGCTGTTTTACTGGGGACTGGGGAGTCTGCCGTTTCTGAGCGTCAATGAAGCCCGGCGCGCGGTGACGACACGGGAAATGTACGAGTCTGCCCAATGGCTGTTGCCGTACATGAACGGCGAGCTGTACCTGTCCAAACCGCCGCTGTTCTATTGGCTGGCCCTGGTCAGCATGTCACTGTCGGGCAGCATCTCCGAATGGAGCGTGCGCCTGCCTTCGGCGCTGTTTGCGACGGTATGTTGTCTGACCTTGTATCGCCAGGCTCGTGCATTCGCCGGGCGACAAGTGGCGCTGCTGGCTGTGATGTTCCTGGCGGCGAATGCCGGGTTCAGCCTGTTTGCCCGCCGTGCAGAAATAGAAATGCCTTTGACCGGCCTGTGTCTGCTGGCACTGTTTTGTGCATGGCGCTTTCTGTTCGCGCAAGGTGGTCGCAGTTGGGTCTGGCTCAGTTACGGGCTGCTCGGCTGTGCCTTGCTGACCAAGGGACCGGTCTGCCTGTTGTGGGTGACCGCACCGATACTGGTCTATGCGTTGATCAGCCGCGATCGCCTGGCCCGAGCTTTTCTGTGTGACAGCCGGGGCTGGATGCTTGCGGTGCTGATCGGGATTTCCTGGTATCTGGCGGTGTCCATGCAGGAGGGCTGGGGAGTCTGGTCGGCCATCATCAACGAAGACATCGTCAAGAAAATCAATGGCCAGGGTGCAGAAGCCTGGTATGCCTATCTGTTGTATTTGGGTGGGGATTTCTTTCCCTTCTGGCTGATATTACTGGTGCGGCCGCGGCAACTCTGGCACGCCATCCGTCTGAGCCCGCAGTTGACCCTGTTGCTGTGCTGCATTCTGGTGCCGCTGCTGGTCTTCTCGCTGTTCACCGAAAAGCACGCCAAGTACTTGTTGCCTGTTTACCCGGCCATCGCCCTTTTGTTGGCCTGGCACTGGAGCCAACTGCTGACCGAGGCCCGGCACCCTTGGTGGCGCTGGAGTCTGCGCGTTGTTCCGGCCGTGGTACTGGCGGGATACACGCTGTTCTACCTGGGCCTTGAAGGGCGGGTGTTCGCCCATCGGATCGACGGATTTCCGCAGATAAAGGCCGCCACCGACGCGTACCCAAACTTCCCGGCCTATAGCTTGGGAGCTGCGGACATTCGCCTGGTCTATTACATGGGTCGGCCCGTCAGTTCGATCACCGAGTTGGAAGCCAGCAGCGTAGCCCATACGCCGGGCCTGCTGTTTGTCCGGGAACCGCTTCCTGCGGCATTGCAAGCCTTGGCGCCTTGCACCCTGACGCGGATCGAGTCGTACCTGAGACCCAAGCGTTCGGCCCTGCTGCTCGGGCTGGGCTCTTTGTGCGCCAATCAAGGCCAGATCAAACCTTGAAACTGCGTCATTGAAGCTCTGCATGACTGGAGGTTGGGCTTGCCGAACGCTTGCAGCCTAACCTTTTCAATAACCTGTACTCTTCATTGCTTTGACGAAATTTTGCTAATTCGTCGGATAGATTTACTTCCCCTCCAAATGAGTCGTAATTCAGTGAGTTCGAAGACAAGAATGTCTCAGTGCTTATGACTTGTCGGCCAATCGGCACAGCAATTTGCAATCTGGAGGGGAGCACAACAAGGAGTTTTTTAATGCGTTTGCCCGCTTCAGCCCCTCTGCGTTTCCTACTGATAATCACAAGCCTGTGGCTAGTGATTTTTTTCCTCACCCGCCTAGTGTTACTCGCTACTCATCTTTCAGAGTCGGGCACTGCATTTGCGTCGATCTTTGGCATCGGCGTCTTATACGACCTGAGCTTTTTACTGTACGCCGCAACGCCGATGAGCCTTTATCTGCTGCTGTGCCCGCCGTCGCTGTGGCGTTTACGCGGTCACCTCTGGTTTTTGCAGGGGCTACTGACGCTCAGCGTTTTCGCCATGTTATTTACTGCGGTGGCTGAATGGCTGTTCTGGGACGAGTTCGGCGTACGCTTCAATTTTATTGCCGTGGATTATCTGGTGTACTCCGACGAGGTGTTGAACAACATCCTGGAGTCCTACCCAATTGGCAAATTGCTTAGCGGGCTGGCGGTGATCGCGGTTGTCATTTGCATTGCTCTGCACAAACCTCTACAGCGGGTGATTGGTGCGCCGTTGCCGTCCTGGCGCCAACGCCTGCTGAGTATCGCAGTGATTTTCGCTCTGAGTGCTGTCGTTCTGTTGGTCGTTGACCAAGACACTCCACGTGGTAAGGGGGGCAACACCTATCAGCATGAGCTGGCCAGCAATGGTCCCTACCAGTTCTTTGCCGCATTTCGCAATAACGAGCTGGATTACGATAAGTTCTACGGCACGTTGCCCAATGACGCGTTTGGCAAGAACATCCACCAAGAGTTGGCGGAAGGCGATGTGCGGTTCATCGGTAAGGATTCGCTCGATGTCCGTCGAATCGTGACCCAGAACGATAAGACCCAGCGACATAATATTATTTTGGTGACAATCGAAAGCTTCAGCGCCAAGTACATGGGCAGCAATGGGGGCGTCGGTAACCTGACGCCCAACCTCGACCAACTGCGTAAAGAGAGCCTGTACTTCAACAACTTCTATGCCACTGGCACCAGGACGGACCGCGGCCTGGAAGCCATTACGTTGTCTATACCGCCGACGCCGGGACGCTCTATTGTCAAACGGGTTGGCCGTGAAAGTGGTTTCGCCAGCTTGGGCCAACAGCTGAATCACGTCGGTTACGACAGCGTTTTTGTGTATGGCGGCCGTGGCTACTTTGACAACATGAATGCGTTCTTCAGCGGAAATGGTTATCGGGTCGTCGATCAAAGCAGTGTCGATGAAGCTGAGATCCAGTTCAAAAATGCCTGGGGTATGGCTGATGAAGATCTTTACCAGCAAACGCTGAAGCTGGCAGACCAGAATTTTGCCAAACAGACACCTTTCCTGCTGCAACTGATGACCACCTCCAACCATCGTCCATACACTTACCCTGAAGGCAGGATTGACATTGCATCCGGTGACGGACGTGACGGCGCTGTGAAATATACCGACTATGCAATCGGCAGGTTTCTTGAAGCAGCCCGAAAGAAAGCCTGGTTCGACGACACTATCTTCGTCTTTGTCGCTGACCACACCGCTGGCAGCGCGGGCAAGGAAGACCTTCCGATTCGCAACTACCAGATCCCTTTGTTCATCTATGCGCCCAAGCTCATTCCGGCACGTGAAGAAGGCCAGCTAGCGAGTCAGATCGACCTGGCTCCAACCCTGCTTGGCCTGTTGAATCTCAATTACGAATCGACATTCTTTGGTCGCAATTTGCTTCTGCCTTCCACCTTGCCGCCCCGCGTTTTGGTAGGCAATTACCAACACCTTGGCCTGTTCGATGGTAAAGATCTGGCGATTCTCAGCCCGCGAGCGATGTTGCGACGCCACGATGACGCGCTGGGTGCCAGCCATGAGGTGACGGTTCAACTCGACGACCCTCTTGTCTCACGTGCGATTACCTACTACCAGGCCGCGAGTTATGGTTTCACCCATGGATTGTTGAATTGGCCCGGCAGTGAAAACATCACCAAGCAATAGCTCCCGACACTAATCGCCCCCGCATACCGGTCTATTTATGTGGGGGTTAAAGCTGGGTAACCGTCCAGCCCTCACACCCTCCTGATCGCAACGAATGGGGCGAAGGTGTCCACCTAATTTTGAAGTGAACACCCTCTCTAGCCTTTTTGAGCTGACGTCAAGAGCACGAGCAGATCTTCAATGCGTTCGACACCACGAAAGGCAGCGGCATGGAAATGAGGCCGGATATCTGCAGGTCGGTGATCAGCGCACACGGTGTTACGCTGGTCGTCTGAACCGTGAACAGGGCGCCCGGATGACTGTGCGAGGCGGTTTGGATGCTGGCGGCATGCCCTCGAGCTTTTGATCGTTCACGCTTTTGCCAGCAGTATTCGTGGCCAATTCTAGTCCCCACTTCGGTCCCCACTTCCCATGATGCAGAACGCTACAAGGAGAAACCTCACGACACGAGTAGAATAGATAGACCCTTTAATAACAGAGATTTGTGGAGTTTCAGGAAGCGAACAGAATCAAGCTGACTCACCAAAGCATCTGCCTCCTAAGGGGAAGGTTGCAGGTTCGAACCCCGCCTGGGACACCACTTCTTCAACACCGAAAGCCCCGTCGCATTTACGTGCGACGGGGCTTTTTGCGTTTAACGTCAGCCGACGAATTGTTGTGGCGATCCGCCGGATCTGTGCCTTAATTTCCGACTCCCAAGGGAGGACAGCCATGGTGCGACGTCGGGGTGCCCAGTACTGGTTTTGGACCAACAGCCGTTTAGCGTTGCACAGCCATGAAGAGGTGTTGAGCGACGGCTTGCAGATCGAGGTGCAGGCGCGGATCAACACAAGCGGCGTGACACAGGTGTTCGTCGGGGTTTATCTGCCGGACGGGCGGGCGGTCAGTGAAGAGTTTCACGATCTTGAAACCCAGGAGTCTTGCGAGCTGGCCTTGAAGTGGGGCACCCGGCGGGCGCGGGAGATCGTTGTCGATTATCAGGGCTTCACCGCGCCGCACCGTGTGCAATGCGTTTTAAGTACGGTGGCGACTGACCCTCTGTCGCTGGCCCTGCGCCGGATGGACATGAGCGAAACCGAGCGGCTCAAGCTCAGGGCTGCCGACGCCTGGTCGGAATACCTGGAAGCCAAAGCCGTCGTGCTTGAGTTGATGCGCCGCACGCGCGTCGATCCCGGCCTCTGGGCCGAGAGCAAGGCGCGTTTGCAGCAGGCGATCGATCGCCGGGTCTGCGTGCAGCGCGCTTATCTGTGCTGAGTGCTGTTATAGCAACTCCGAGCGGCGCAGCGCCTCGATGGTTTCAATCAGATCGTCGTACGCCACGGGTTTGCCCAAGTGCTGATCGAAGCCGGCTTCACGGGACTTCTGCATATCGCTCTGAGTGCCATAACCGGTGAGCGCGATCGCCGGTACGTTTTTCACCAGCGGTAACTTACGCAGTGCAGCCATCAGTTCATAACCGCTCATGACCGGCATGCCAAGGTCGGAAATGATCAGATCGAAGCGCGTGCCCTCGGCAGCTTTCAGGGCGGCCACGGGGTGGTCGAACGCGGTCACCTCGGCATCTTCCATTTCCAGCAGCATCTTCAAGGTCTCGAGCACTTGCGGCGAGTCATCAACCAGCAGAATGCTCAAGCCCACCAGCTTGCCCGACTCCGGTTCTGCCGGCGGCTGCTCAGCGGTTTCTACGGTTTCGGTTGCCAGCGGCAGGCATACGGTGAACGTGCATCCGGCGCCCAGCCCCGGTGAGGCGACCCGTACCGTGCCGTGTTGCGCCTCGGTCAGTTGCCGTACCAGCGACAAGCCAATGCCGAGCCCTTCGCGTTGATGATTGGTGTGCTGCTTTTCCGCCTGGCCGAACAGGTCGAACACGTGTTCGAGGTTTTCTGCGGCAATGCCGACGCCGTTGTCCTTGACGTTGAGTTGAGCCATTTGCCCGCTCTTGCTGGCAATCAATTCGATGCGCCCGGTCGGTGGGGTGAATTTCAGCGCGTTGTTCACCAGATTCCAGATGATTTGCTCAACACGGGTAGGATCGGCATGGATGAACAGCGACTCTTCCGGCAGTTGCAGTTCGATGTGCGTTGCATGCTGCTCATTCAGCACAACCGTGTGGATGTCACGCAGTACGGTGCTGAGGTCGACTCGCGTCAATTGCAGCTTGAGCTTGCCGGTGCGTACGCGAGCCACGTCGAGCAAATCGTCGATAATCCGCGCTTGGCTGTTCACAGCATCGCAAATGGTGTTGACGGCTTTGGTCGCCGGGCCAGCAGTGCGGATCATCGGCAGGCGGCGAAGCAGTTCGGCATTGAGCTGAATCAGGTTCAACGGATGCTTGAGTTCGTGGGACATGACTGCAAAGAATTCGTCGCGCAGCGATACCGTGTTGCGTGTCTGGGCCAGTTCCTGGCTTTGCTCGTCCTGCGTGCGTTTATGCCCGGTCAGGTCGCGAGCGATCTTCACATAACCCTGCAGATGATCGCCGCTGAGCAACGTGACTTCGCCGCTGCAGAAAAACCGGCTGCCATCCTTGCGAACGTGCCAGCGCTCGTCCTGGGCGCGCCCGTGCAGACGAGCCGTCGCCAGTTCGTTTTCGGCCATACCGGCGTTGCGGTCTTCGCCGGTAAAAATGAAATCGTAGAACTGCCCCTCGGCCTCGCTCTTGGGGTGACCGAAGATCAGTTCGGCACCCTTGTTCCAACTGGTGATCACACCCATTTCATCGAGAATGATGATTGCGTAATCGCGGGTGCTTTCGGCGACCAGACGCATGCGTTCTTCGCCCAGGCGCAGCTCTTCCTCGGCTTCGCGGCGCTTGCTGATGTCGATGAAGGTCAGCACCGTGCCGTCGATATGGTCTTCGCTGGAGCGGTAAGGCAATAGACGGGCGATGTACCAGCGATTATCGGTGCTGTTGACCTCGCGTTCGATCATGTTCAACGATTCGAACACCTGCGCAGCGTCCTCGGCCATTGCCGGGTAATTCAAGCGATGAGTGATATCAAGCAGCGAACGGCCGGTGTCTACCGGCAGCATGCTGAAGATGTCCGTGGCACGAGGCGTGAACCACTTTATGCGCATGCTGCGATCAACGAATACCGTAGCAATGTCAGTGGAAGCGATCAGATTGGTCAGATAATCGTTGATCTTGTCGGTTTCTTCGACTTTGGTCTTCAGTTCGTAATTGACCGTCAACAGCTCTTCATTGATTGACTGCAACTCTTCCTTGCTGGTCTCCAGCTCTTCGGTGGCCGAGCGCAGTTCTTCGTTGATCGCCTGCATCTCCTCATTGGAAGCCTTGAGCTCTTCGCTGGAGATTTCCGACTGTTCGATGGTGTCCTGCAAATGCAATTTGGTGCGTTGCAGCTCACGTTCGAGGTTGGAGAGCACCTGGCTTTCAGTCTGCAGCACCGTGGTCAGCGCCTGCTCGTGCGCATCGATCTCCGTTTCATCGAAGGTCACCAGCACACACTCGCTGTCGAAGTCGTCGTCCTTGTACGGCTGTGCAATCAGCGTGATGCGGAACTGGCGCTCCTCACGCTTGAGCACCACTTCTCGCGAGCATACGGTGACATTGCTCTGCTGCACCTGGAACAGCGTGGTGCGAATTTCCAGGCGCAGCTCCGGCAGGATCAGCGTCAACAAGTTGCGTGACAGCTCGCCGCCGACATGCCGCAGGAAACGCCCGGCGGCTTCGCTCATGTGCAGGATATCGGCATTGGTGTCGACGATGATGCTCGGCGGGGCGAAGCGTTCTATGGCGCGGCGGTGGATATCGGCAAACGACAGCTTGACGGGCTCGATGGCCTTCGATGGCGGTCGGGAAACGCTGGTGCGCATGTAGCCGCCGCGTGGCATGGTCGGTGTTCTGCGGCTGTTCGGGGTACCGGTCTTGGCACGGAAGATGCGGTTGCGCTTGTCTACTGGCGCGAACAGTTCATGGCAGGCATCGGCACTTTCCGAGGTGCCGAGAAACAGGAAGCCGCCCGGTCGCAGGGCAAAGTGGAACATCTGCAGGATTTCCCGCTGCACCTCGCGATCCAGGTAAATCAGCAGATTGCGGCAAACGATCAGGTCGATCTGCGAGAACGGCGGATCGGACAACAGGCTGTGCTTGGCGAACAGCACTTTCTCGCGGATCTCCTTGCGGATCCGGTAGTGGTCATCGTCTTTGACGAAATAATGCCGCAGGCGTGTTGGCGGTACGTCGGTGACGATGGCTTGCGGATAAGTGCCGGCGCGGCCGGTGGTGATCGCACGTTCGTCGATATCGGTGGCGAACACTTGCAGGTTGGCCTTGCTGCTTTGTACCTGCATCTGATCGTCGAGCAGGATCGCCAGGCTGTAGGCTTCCTCGCCGGTCGAGCAACCGGCAGACCAGACGCGCAGTTCTTCTTTTTCCGACGAGTCGGCAACCGATTGCACCAGTTGCGGCAGCACATCGCGCTCAAGGGCTTCGAAGGCTTCGCGGTCACGGAAGAAGTTGGTCACGCCGATCAGCATATCGCCGAGCAGGGCCTTGGCTTCTTCCGGGGTATTTTGCAGGTAGTCGTAGTAGGCGCTGAGGTCAGACTGGCTGGTGACCTGCATGCGCCGCTCGATGCGGCGCAACACGGTGGCGCGCTTGTAGTGTTTGAAGTCGTGGCCGGTGCTGCTGCGCAGGTACAGCAGGATTTCATGCAGGCGTTGTTCGGCGATTGCCGCCTCGTGTTCGTTGACAGGCTTCAAGGCTTTCAGGCTCGGATCATTGGCGCTGGGCAGTTTGATGTTCTGAGAGTTGCGCCAGAGCTCCATCAGCTTCTGCGGCATCTCAACCACTGGCACAACCAGATCGACCATGCGCGTCTCGATGGCGGCGCGCGGCATGCCGTCGAACTCGGCGTCTTCCGGCACTTGCACCAGCGTCACGCCGCCCTGTTCCTTGATTCGCGACAAGCCCACCGCACCATCGGAACCGGTGCCTGACAACACCACGCAGAACGCCCGTTCACGGTGCACATCGGCCAGATCGCGAAAGAACAGGTCGATGGCCGTGTGGCGCGCCTGCGGAGAACCGGCCGTGCTGACCCGCAGATAGCCGTCGTTCATCGACAGCGAATGCGCTGGCGAGATCACGTACACGCAATTCTTTTCGATCGGCACCGGCTGCGTCACTTGCAGCACCGGCATGCGCGTCGACTCCTGAATGATCTTGTCGGCGATGCTCTGATGATCGGGCGACAGGTGCAGAATGATCACAAAGGCCATGCCGGTGTCCTTGGGCATGTGCTCGAAAAACAGCTTGATCGCTTTCAGGCCGCCCGCCGAGGCGCCGATGCCCACCACCGGAAAATTCAGGTGGCTGGGTGTCACATCCTTGCGCTCGGGCGCAGAGGGCGAGGCAGGGGTTTTCGAGGTCATGGCATTGGCCTTTTTTTGTGGCGGTACAAGCGTATCGCAGACGTCCGGGGGCGCAGGTAATTGAGCAGAATAAACCTCATTTGCAGATCTGCCTTCATTTTTGCAAGACAAACGCCTTGTCTGGGCGTGTGACATCCCTGAAGCGGCAAGCGTGCCGATTATTTTGCCGGTGTGATGATCGGTGGTCAGCCGCCGTTGAGTTCGACTATCCCGATGCTTGCATTGACGTCGGTGAGATGCCTACGGCCGTAGACTTCGTAGGCAGTCCCGCTTGCCTCTTCACCCGGTTTGCGCACCGCCAATTGGGCGAATAACCCAGTCATTTCGCTGTAGCTGCCGAACCAGTCAATCAGCGCACCGATGTAGCATTCCCCGCCGATCATCACCGGCAGATCGGTGATCTTCTCGATGGCGTAGTGCGTCGGGCCGTAGCTGTAGTAATCGTCGTCTCCGGTACCCGTGGGAGGAATTGGGCAAAGGGGCGCGTTATTGGTTGAGTCGGGGGCGGCTTTCATCGCTTGAGTGACGGCGTGGTCGAGTGCCGCGTGCAAATCCGCTTCGAGCTTATACGTGCTGGTGCCGTCCTCTTTGTTTTGAGTCGCAGGCACTTGCAGTGTGTAAGCGTAACGCGCGGTCACGGTTGGTACTTGAAGGTTGACCTTCAGCGGATTGAGCAGATACAGATTATCGACACCGTAGGCGCTGTTTCGATAGGCGGCATAAATTCTGTCGTGGAGTTTGATCCAACTGATCGCCTGATTGGCGCCACGGTCGTTGGTATGGAACAGCGAACTTTCCCGCTCGACAGATCTTCTGACAAACCGCGCGCCCGTCCGGCGCCAGGTTTCCACGTAGGTGAACAGGCCGGTGCCGCCTGCGTAGGTCTGAACGATAAGGTCGCGCTGGCCGTCATTGTCCAGATCCAGCAGTGCGTAGGTCGTCGGTCCTGTTTCGGCGGCGCCTTCGATGTTCGAGGCGTTCAATGCTCGCCACTCATCCTCGCTCACGCCTTTGGGGCGCGACGTGGGGAAGTTGGTTTGCTCGCCGTAACTGTCATCGACTGGATCGCCTGCGAACGATGTCTCAGAAGAGTCCAAAGCCCGTGCGTCCAAGGCACGCTCCAGCGCAAATTCCGGGTGGCTTTTGCTCTCGGTCCGAATGCTTTCCTGCAGATCGTTCATTGCCTGAAGATCAACGGCATCCGGTTGCCACGCCACGGCTTGCGTCCACTGTGCCTGCAATGCTTGCAGGCGCTGGCGATAGCTGCCATCCAGGCAAGCGACATCATCTGCGCAGGCATTGCGGGTTTTCAGCCAGGCGCGCTGGGTGCGCTTGAGTTCAGGTTGCGCCGCTGTGGCAGTTGTCATCACCTGGCGGTACAGCCCACCCATCTGCGCGTCCAGCTCATACAGTGGTTTATTCGCGCAAATCGTGATTTCGGCAGCGCTTGTGGCTTTTGTGCAATCCATCGCTGCCGCTGTCGCTTGCTGGATAAAGGCCAGCAAACCCGCTGACAGGATGTAGCGTCCCTTGATGTACACGATTCAGTCCCTATGGAAATCCTTGAGCAGGCGCGCAGAGTAATACTCCAGGCAACATTCTTGAAGCACCACCCTCAGGCCCCGGCACTTTTGGCCGATAACCCGAACGGTGAGTTCAGACTCGCGCGAAATCGCTTGATGGCGCATGGCCTCCAGCTATCATTTGCGCGCCTGAAATCGCCTCGGTTCGTTTTCTTCAATTGCCTGGAAATCTTCGATGTCGTCGTATCACCAAAAAAGCTTTCTGATCGTCGATGATTTTTCGGATTTCCGCAGTTCCGTGCGTTCGATGTTGCGTGAGCTTGGCGTCAAGGATGTCGATACCGCCGACACCGGCGAGCAGGCGCTGAAGATGTGTTCGCAGAAGTCCTACGATTTCATCCTGCAGGATTTCCATCTCGGCGATGGCAAGAAGAACGGCCAACAAGTGCTAGAAGACCTGATGTCGGAAAAGCTCATCAGCCACGAAGCCGTCTTCGTCATGGTCACTGCCGAGACCAGCCAGGCCATGGTGCTCAGTGCACTTGAGCACGAGCCGGATGCGTACCTGACCAAGCCGTTCAACCGTTCCGGGCTGGCCCAACGCCTTGAGCGTCTGGAGCAACGCAAGACTTTGCTCAAACCGATTCTGCAGGCCCTCGATCGCGGTAAGCCGGTCGAGGTGCTCAATGCCTGTATTGCCCTGTGCAAACAGGACATCCGCTACTCGCCACTGTGCCTGCGTTACCGCGCCGATGCGCTGCGCGACATGAACCAGAACGAGGCGCTGGAGCGGCTCTATGACAGCATCATCGCCGACCGTCCGTTGCCGTGGGCTTTTGCTGGATTGGGAAAACTGCTGTTCAAGCGCGGGCAGGTCTCGCAGGCCAAAGAAGTTTATGAAAAAGCCCTGAAAGTCTTTCCGATGATGCCGGCACTGTATGACGGCATGGCCGATGTGCTGGTGGCCGAAGGCGACAGCAAAGGCGCGCAGCGGGTGCTCGAAGAAGCGATTCGCCTGTCGCCATTGGCGGTACGCCGCCAAGCGCTGCTGGGCAAACTGGCGATGGCCAACGAAGATTTCGAAACCGCTTCGCGTGCCTACCGTCAGGCCGTGTCGCAAGGGGCCCAGTCGCGCTTCAAAGACCCGGAAAGCAATCTCGGCCTGGCGCATGCGCTGATCAGCAAGGGCAGCGATCGCGGCCTCGACACGCGCACGCGGCTGGAAATCAACACCACCCTCAGCGCCGTGGCCAAAGAGAACCCGAGCGACCCCGGCCTGCAAATCCGTGCGCGACTGATGAAAGCCACCAGCCTGTTGCTCAACGACGCCGAAACCGCTGACAAACTCACCGAACAAGCACTGATGCGCCTCGATGGCATGGAGCAATTCATGAGTCCTGAGGCCGCGTTGCTGGTGGCCAAACAGTTGCAGATGCTCGGTCAGGCCGAGGCGGGCACTTCGATGCTCAAGAGTTGCGCGGAGATCTACGGTGATGACCCGGCGGTGATGAAAGACATCGCCAAGCTCACCGACGATCCGACCATTCTCAGCTCGAGCAACGCTGCGGCCGATCTCAACCGCCAGGGCGTGCGCGTATACAAGACCGGTAACCTGGTCGAGGCCCGCGAGGTATTTCGCAAGGCGCTCAAGCTGCAACCGAAAAACATCAGTATTGCGCTGAACCTGGCCCAGTCGCTGCTGCACGGCACCGACACCAGTGTGCCGTCGGCGGAGCTGGAAGAATGTCGGGCCTGCCTGAAAATGGTCGGCCTGATGCCCGACACCGACGCGCGGTTTGCGCGTTATCAGAAGCTGAAAAGCAAGGCGTTTGGCGAATGAAGCAAGTTGATCCGGCGCTGGATTTTTCCACGGTGATTGCCTCCACCGTGCATGACATGAAGAATTCCCTGGCCATGCTGATGCAGGCGCACAGCCAATGGCTGGCGCGTTTGCCCAAAGAGCTGCGCGAAGGTTCGGAGCAGGGCGTGATCGATTTCGAGTTTGCACACTTCAACGGCATGCTGGTGCAACTGCTGGGGCTGTACAAACTCGGCGTCAATCAGCTGCCGCTGCAGCCGGCCTATCACGAACTCGACGATTTCATCGAGGCGCAACTGGCCGCGCATCAGGAGGTGTTCGCCAGCCGCGGCATCATCGCCACTTATGAAGTCGACCCGTTGAGCCCGCTGGGTTTCTTCGATCGCGAGCTGATCGCTTCGGTGCTTGGCAACTGCATCAACAATGCGATCCGTTACGCCCGCGAGTCGCTGCTGATTACCGTCAGCGACGAAGCCGGGCAACTGGTGCTGAGCATCAATGACGACGGCGTCGGTTATCCGCGCGAGATGCTCGAGCGCCAGGCCGATTACGTGCAGGGCATCAACCACGGCAGCGGCAGCACCGGCCTGGGTCTGTATTTCGCCAATCGCATCGCTGCGCTGCATCAGCGCAACGGCGTGGAAGGGCGCACCGAAATCAGCAATGGCGGGCCGTTGGGTGGCGGGGTGTTCAGCCTCTACTTGCCCTGAGGACTGGTGTAGGAGCTGACAAGTGCAACGAGGCTGCGATCTTTTGATCTTGAAAAATCAAAGTCAAAAGATCGCAGCCTCGTTGCACTCGTCAGCTCCTACGCAGCTCCTACGGCTCCTGCACATGATCGGGATTTTTGTGGGCTCTGCTTGATATTCCGAACAGGCGAAGCCTATTTTGTCCGGGTCGCCGTTCGCGGCTCGCACAACAACAAGGATTGCGTCATGACAACCGATGGCCAGGGTTCACTCGCGCAGCGATTGACCGGCATTGATGAGATTGAATGTGTCACCCCGGATCTGAACGGTGTGCCACGGGGCAAGGTGATGACCGCTGAGGGTTTCCTCGAAGGGCGGCGTTTGCAGTTGGCGCGCGGTGTGCTGCTGCAATGCATCATGGGCGGTTATCCGCCGGCGCGTTTTTACGGCAGCGATGACGGCGATCTGGCGCTGGTCGCCGACCCTGCGCAGATTCATCGTCTGCCCTGGAGCGACGAGCCGCGCGCCATGGCAATTTGCGACGCCGACGAACTGAGCGGGGAGAGCTCCAGCCTCTCGACCCGTGGCCAGCTCAAGGCGGTTATCGCCCGTTATGCCGCGCACGGGCTGGCGCCGGTGGTGGCGACCGAGCTGGAGTTTTTTGTCTTCGCACCGAACACCGATCCGACTCAGCCGTTCCGTCCGCCGGTTGGTCTCGACGGCCGTCGCGAGGATGGTCAGTCGGCGTTCAGCGTCAGTTCCAATAACGGTCTGCGGCCATTCTTCAGCGAAGTGTATAAATGCATGGCCGCTCTCGGTCTGCCGCGCGACACCTTCATGCACGAAATGGGCGTCAGCCAGTTTGAGATCAATCTGCTGCACGGCGATCCGCTGCTGCTGGCCGACCAGACGTTCCTGTTCAAGCACCTGCTCAAAGAAGTCGCGCTCAAGCATGGCCTGACCGTGGTGTGCATGGCCAAACCGTTGGCGCACACGCCGGGCAGTTCGATGCATATTCATCAAAGCATCGTCGAAATCGGCAGCGGCAGGAATGTCTTCACTGACGCCAATGGTGAGCCGACCGCCATGTTCCGCCACTTCATCGGCGGGCAACAGGCAGGCCTCGCCGATTTCACCGCACTATTCGCACCCAACGTGAACTCCTATCAGCGCCTGTGTCATCCGTACGCGTCGCCGAACAATGCCTGTTGGTCCCACGACAATCGCGCCGCCGGCTTGCGTATTCCCGCCAGTTCGCCGGCCGCACGTCGGGTCGAAAACCGCTTGCCGGGCGCCGACGCCAATCCTTATCTGGCCATCGCCGCCAGTCTGGCGGCGGGTTTGCACGGCATCGAGCAGGAGTTGGAGCCGAGCGCAGCGATCCAGGGCGAATTTGCGGTGCCCGATAATCTGGCGTTGCCGTGTACCTTGCACGCCGCGCTTGAACGTCTGAAACGTAGCCAGTTGGCGAGGGAACTGTTCGGATCGGAGTTCATCGAAGGCTACATCGCTTCGAAGACCATGGAGTTGACCAGCTTCTTTGATGAAATCACTCCCTGGGAGCGCCGTGTGCTGGCCGCCCAGGCCTGACGTTTTGCTGCCATCGGGCGGTCGTTCTGACCGCCCGGTATTCACTGCAAGGAGCCGCTCGGAACGCCGATGCGCCAAATCTGGAAATCCTTTCGAGCGCTGTATTTCGCCTCGCTGATGATGTTGATCGGCTCAGGCCTTCTCTCTACTTATCTGGCTTTGCGTCTGGCTGCCGACAATGTCGACGGGCTGTGGGTCGGTGCGCTGATGGCGGCCAACTATTTCGGCTTGGTGCTGGGCGGCAAGATCGGCCATCGCCTGATCGCCCGGGTCGGGCATATCCGTGCGTACTCGGCTTGTGCCGGGATCGTTGGTGCAGCGGTGCTCGGCCACGGCCTGGTGGATTGGCTGCCGGCGTGGCTGGTGCTGCGGACAATCGTCGGTCTGGGCATGATGTGCCAGTACATGGTCATCGAGAGCTGGCTCAACGAGCAGGCCGACGCCAATCAGCGCGGGCTGGTGTTCAGCGGCTACATGATTGCTTCGTATCTGGGCCTGGTGCTGGGCCAACTGATTCTGGTCATGCACCCCGGCCTCGGGCTGGAACTGCTGATGCTGGTGGCGCTGTGCTTTGCCCTGTGTCTTGTGCCGGTGACGTTGACCCGACGGATTCACCCAGCGCCACTGCATCCGGCGCCGATGGAGCCGCGCTTCTTCATCAAACGTGTGCCGCAATCGCTGAGCACGGTGCTCGGTGCCGGTCTGATCATCGGTTCGTTTTATGGTCTGGCGCCGCTGTATGCCTCGCAGCAGGGGCTGTCGACCGAGCAGGTCGGTCTGTTCATGGGTAGCTGCATTTTTGCCGGTCTGCTGGTGCAGTGGCCGTTGGGCTGGTTGTCCGACCGTTATGACCGCGCGCTGCTGATTCGCTGCTTTGCCGGGTTTCTGGCGGTGGCGGCGTTGCCGTTGGCGATCATGCCGCAGGTGCCGCTGGAGGTGCTGTTTGTTGTCGGCTTTTTCTGTTCGCTGGTGCAGTTCTGTCTGTATCCGCTGGCGGTGGCGTTCTCTAATGACCACGTCGAAGGTGATCGCCGCGTATCGCTGACCGCCATGTTGCTGGTGACTTATGGTGTTGGCGCGAGCATCGGGCCGCTGCTCGCGGGTGTGCTGATGAAGTTTCTCGGCAGTCAGAGCCTGTATGCGTTCTTCAGTTTCTTTGCGTTGGTGCTGGTCTGGCGGATTCGCCCGAAAGCGGTTACCAACCTGCATCAGGTCGACGACGCACCGCTGCACCACGTGGCAATGCCGGACAGCATGTCGAGCTCGCCGCTGGTAGCGGCGCTTGACCCGCGTGTCGATGAGCAGGTGGTGCAGGAGCAGATGGTGCAGGACCCGGCGCCAACAAATCCTGAGCCGGAACCCGAACCCGTCGCCCAGCCGGAAGCAGTGGCCGAATCCGATCTGGACAGCGTCGATGACAAACCTGCGCCGGATATCAGCGGCGGCAGGCCCTGAAGTTCACGTAAAAGATTGGCGCATAAAAAAGGGCAGTCCTGTGAAGGGCTGCCCTTTTTATTGGTCGCTGCGAATCAGAGGTCGTCTTTGTCGAAACGCCGTGCTTCACGCTGCAACTGATAAACAAAACGCTCGACGTTGCGGGCAGCCTGACCACTGATGTTGTGGAAGCGCAGACCCGCGAAGGTGATGTTGAGTTTTTCTTCGAAGTGCAAATAGCGCAGCTCGACCGACGTTGGCTGGTTGCCGAACAGCGGCGGAGCGATCAGGCGATCGTAGACCTGGCCCAGTTGCAGGCGATCTGTGATATCGCCTTCAAAACGGAATTTGCACCCGGTGGCGGAGATATCCAGCAGCTTGCCGTGCAGAGGGACCTTGAGCTTTTCCCCGCCCAATTCAACGCTGACCAGATCGGTGAGTTTCAGCGCGGCGCGGAAGGCATTGCGGCGCTGGTGGTAGACCACTTCGCTCGGCAGGTCGCCGGTGTAGAAGCGGTCGCCCTCGGATTCTTCGATGTTCAGCGTGCCGTTGCATTCCCAGGCAATGCGTACGCCGTCATGAAAGCCTTCGACCTTGAACGGTTCGCCAGCCTGCAGGAAACGCTCGCCATCGCGCGGAATCATTTCGTCGAGTGCAATGGTTGCGGTTTCACGGTCGACCTTGATCAGGTAACTCTGAAAACGCTGGCTGCGTTCATGGAAGGTAATGATCAGCGGATCATGGCTGTCTTGCAGCTGGCGCAGGTTGCTGGAGATTTCCAGGGGCGTGGTGAGCACCTTCGGAGGCTGCGGAGCATCATCCGCGCTTAGGGTGTTGGACACGGTTCTTCAATCTCCAGACAAAATAAGACTACAACTGGCCAGTATTTTGCCAGCATGTTGCGCAGGTGGATAGTGCAGGGCCACCGAATGGCTCATGCCTGGCTGAGCGTACGCGGCTTGACCGGTTTGGCGAAGGTCCCGCTGGCGTCGTACAGCGCTGGCGGCTCACCGCCGGTGAGGATCTTCAGCTGATTGGCCGTGGTCGCCTGCTGGATCTGGATCGACTGGCCGTTCTTGACGTTGGCGGCCTGGCACTGCGCAATCAGCGCGGTCAGTGCATCGCCCTGAGCCAGCAACTGCTCGCCAATACTCGATTGGCTGGCCAGTTGCTCAAGCCCGCTGCGATCGGTCGGCAGGTTGAGGCTGGCGAGGATTTCGCTGCGCTTGCGGCCATGCTGCTCGAGCAGAATGATCAACGCTTGCTTGGTCGCCAGAATGTCTTCCAGCAGCGGCATGTCACGACCATGCAAAGCGAGGGATTCGGTTTGCAATAACTCCAGCAATTGTTGCGCTGGAGCAAAGTCGTCGTTGATCAGTTGCAATAAGTTAGTGTCGTGCATGGCTGGCCTTGGGGTTTAAGCGTCCAAAAGCCTGGCGCCGGCAAAAGCCTAGCGCTGGGCTTCGAAGTTGAGCAGTTTGCTGGCTACACGGTTGCTGTCGACTTTATAGCTGCCATCGGCAATCGCGGCTTTCAACTCGGCCACGCGGGCTTTGTCGACAGCAGGCTGATCGCGCAGCTTGTCAGTGACCTTCTGCAACTGTTGAGCCTCATTGCTGAGGTGTACCGACTCCCCGCTTTTGGCGGCATTGGCCTGTTCGGCCTGGGTATTCAGCGGCGCGGAGGGGCTGTTTTCAGCACTTTCCTTGGCGTTGCTGGTACGTGTATTGCCTGTCAGAGACGAGGAACTGTTCAAACGGCTGAAATCGATAACCATGATAAAAACCTCTGGGAATTTGGACGCTTGCCATGTTTTCGGCTATCCCCTGAAAAACTTTAGGCCCAATTAACCATAAGCTTGCATGCGCCGTTGCGAGACCTGCTGCGGCACAGTTTAGGGAAGCGACGGGATCGGCGCCAGTTTTCTCCACAGGGCTTTTACATGGCCACTTCGACCTGTCCCGGCGCAATCACCTGCGCCTTGATAACTCTTTGAGAATTAAGGTTTTTTACTCGAATCTGTTCTTTCATGCCGCCATTGGAGAGTGCTTCCCCCGGCATGCGTACGGCGAGGGTGCCGCTACGCGCAGTGATCACCACCTGGTCGCCCTTACGCACGACTTCGGCCTGCTCCAGATGCACCAGCGTGATGACCTGATCGGCTACCGTTGGTCGGGTCAATTTTTGCCCGATCGCTTCGTCGACCGAGGTCAGGAAACCCTGATTGATCGTGCTGACGTCGCGCTCACGCAGGGTCACATCCTGCGGCTGGATAATGCCGGCGCGTTTCAGCGGGCGAGTGGTGGTCACGATCTCGCGAAACAGGCGGACTTGAGCGGGCACGAACACCGTCCATGGCGAGCTGCCTTCGCAGCGGACCTTCACCGTAACGCGGCCCAATGGTCGCGCCGGGCTCTCGAGGGTGGCTGTCAATTCCTTGTCGCACATGGGCATGCGCATGCGCGGGTCGAGCTTGTTGACTTCGATTTCGTAGCGGCCTTCGGTTTGACTGGAAGCCAAATAGTCTTCTACGGTGAATTCAAGAAAGCCCTGAGTCACGCCGATAAGCATATCAGGCAAGGTAACCGCATCTGCATTGGCAGGACTGCCAGCAAGCAAGCAGCAAACGGCGGACACCGCGCAAAGCCCTTTGCGAAGGGAGGATGTCAGGCGTCGGGAAAATGTCGTTTGAGCGTTCATACGAGTTAAAAAGCAAGCGCCGTGCCGTTTAGCAATGAATGTGCGTCGCAACAACACTTGGCGTTGGTGTAGGAGTCTGGGCATGGCTGGTGTAATGGATTCGGTGAACCAGCGCACGCAACTGGTAGGGCAGAATCGCCTCGAGCTGCTGTTGTTCCGTCTCGACGGGCCGCAGCTCTACGGGATCAACGTGTTCAAGGTACGGGAAGTGTTGCAATGCCCGTCACTGACATTGATGCCCAAGTCCAGTCCTGTCGTGTGCGGGGTGGCGAATATACGGGGAGCGACCATTCCGATCCTGGATCTGGCAATGGCAACGGGCTCCGGTGCGTTGAAAGACAAGAAAAACCCGTTTGTGATCATCACGGAGTACAACACCAAGACCCAGGGTTTCCTGGTCCGCTCGGTGGAGCGCATCGTCAACATGAACTGGGAAGAGATCCATCCGCCGCCCAAGGGTACCGGTCGCGATCACTACCTGACCGCGGTGACTCGGGTCGACAACCAGCTGGTCGAAATCATCGACGTCGAGAAGGTGCTGGCCGAAGTGGCACCGACGCCGGAAGCGATCTCGGTGGGCGTGGTCGATGTCGAAACGCAGACCAAGGCGTTGTCGCTGCGGGTGCTGACGGTCGATGACTCGTCGGTGGCGCGCAAGCAGGTCACGCGTTGTCTGCAGACCATCGGTGTCGAGGTGGTGGCGCTGAACGACGGCAAGCAGGCGCTGGATTACCTGCGCAAGCTGGTCGACGAGGGCAAGAAGCCGGAAGAAGAGTTCCTGATGATGATTTCCGACATCGAGATGCCGGAGATGGACGGGTACACCCTGACGGCGGAAATCCGCGGCGACGCACGCATGCAAAAGCTCCATATCATCCTGCATACTTCGTTGTCGGGGGTATTCAATCAGGCGATGGTGAAGAAAGTCGGCGCTGATGACTTTCTGGCCAAATTCCGTCCTGATGACCTCGCATCCCGGGTAGTCGACCGGATCAAAGCAGCAGATATCAGCTAGGGGCCTTCTGCTCCTGGTGTTCAACACGATTTAAGAGGCGGCACCATTGTCTACGGGTAATTTGGATTTCGAACAGTTCCGGGTCTTCCTGGAAAAGGCCTGTGGCATTTTGCTCGGTGAAAACAAGCAGTATCTGGTCTCCAGCCGTCTCAACAAACTGATGGAGCAGCAAGGCATCAAGTCGCTGGGTGAGCTGGTGCAGCGCATCCAGACCCAGCCGCGCAGCGGTTTGCGCGAGCAGGTGGTCGATGCCATGACGACCAACGAAACCCTGTGGTTTCGCGACACCTATCCGTTTGAAGTCTTGAAGAACAAGGTACTGCCGGAAGCGATCAAGGCCAGTCCCAACCAGCGTTTGCGCATCTGGTCGGCGGCCTGCTCGTCGGGGCAGGAACCCTATTCGCTGTCGATGTCGATCGACGAGTTCGAGCGCAGCAACCTTGGTCAGTTGAAGATGGGCGTGCAAATCGTTGCCACCGATCTGTCGGGCCTGATGCTCAACAACTGCAAGACCGGCGAGTACGACAGCCTGGCGATCGGTCGCGGCCTGTCGCCGGAACGCCTGCAACGCTATTTCGACCCGAAAGGGCCGGGTCGCTGGGTGGTCAAGGCGCCGATCAAGAGCCGGGTGGAGTTCCGCTCGTTCAACCTGCTCGACAGCTACGCAGCGCTGGGCAAGTTCGACATCGTGTTCTGCCGCAACGTGCTGATCTACTTCTCTGCCGAAGTGAAGAAGGACATCCTGTTGCGCATTCACAGCACGTTGAAGCCGGGCGGGTATCTGTTCCTCGGTGCTTCCGAAGCGCTGAACGGTTTGCCGGATCATTACCAGATGGTTCAGTGCAGCCCGGGGATTATCTACAAGGCGAAATAACCGGTTCGCGGCAATACAAAAAACGGGAGGCCCTCAAAGGCCTCCCGTTTTTTTTGCCTGACACCGCACCCCGAGCCTTCGGCAGCTCCTACAGGTTCGGTGTTGGCAGGCGACAGCGGCAGAAAAGCGGCATACGGCGGAAACCGGTTGCCGCTTTTCTGGCATTGCCGCTTTGCCTGTTTGGCGCAAAGCCCCGGAATACGGGACTTTGCCCATTTGGCACGGCGCTTGCTAAAGCTCAGTTACGAAAAACCGGTCACCTGAAGGTTCCCGACATGAGCATCAGCTTCGACAAAGCGCTGGGCATTCACGAAAAGGCATTGGGCTTCCGCGCCCAGCGTGCCGAAGTGCTGGCCAACAACATCGCCAACGCCGACACCCCGAACTACAAGGCGCGGGATCTGGAATTCTCCAAAGTGCTCGAAGCACAGACCGAGAAGACCAGGACCGGCGGCCACTTTGCCCTGAACATGACCAACAGCCGTCACATCGAAGCTGAAGGGCTGGGCAATGGCGACGAGTCGCTGATGTATCGCACGCCGATGCAGCCTTCGATCGACCAGAACACCGTTGACGCTCAACTGGAACAGTCGAACTACGCGGAAAACGCCGTCGGCTTCCAGGCCAGCTTCACCTTGCTCAACAGCAAATTCAAAGGGCTGGTGTCAGCCCTGCGCGGAGAATAATCCATGTCCCTGTCCAGCGTTTTCAACATTGCCGGCAGCGGCATGAGCGCGCAGACCACGCGTCTGAATACCGTCGCCTCGAACATCGCCAACGCCGAAACCGTTTCCTCGAGCATCGACCAGACCTACCGCGCCCGCCACCCGGTGTTTGCCACCATGTTCCAGGGCGGCCAGGCCGGCGGCAGCAACTCGCTGTTCCAGAACCAGGACGCGGCCGGTCAGGGTGTTCAGGTGTTGGGCGTGGTCGAGGATGACAGCAACCTCGAAGCGCGCTACGAGCCGAACCATCCGGCCGCCGACGCCAAGGGCTACGTCTACTACCCGAACGTCAACGTGGTGGAAGAAATGGCTGACATGATTTCCGCGAGCCGCTCGTTCCAGACCAACGCCGAAATGATGAACACCGCCAAAACCATGATGCAGAAGGTACTGACCCTCGGTCAGTAATAAGGGGCGACTGCCATGAGCGTTACGGATACCACCAGCAGCCTGAGCATGAACGACATCCTGGCCAACTCGTCGAAGAAGGCCAGCGGCACCACCTCCGGCGGCATCGCTTCGGCGACCGACAGTGCCACCGGCGGCCAGGCGTTGGGCAAGGATGCTTTCCTGCAATTGCTGGTCACCCAGCTGAAAAACCAGAACCCGCTCGACCCGCAGGACAACAGCGCTTTCGTTGCGCAACTGGCGCAGTTCAGCAGCCTGGAAGGCATCACCACGCTGAACTCCACGGTCAGTGGCCTTGCCGGCAACTACAACTCGTCGCAGGCGCTGCAGGCTTCGTCGCTGGTTGGTCGCAACGTGATCGTGCAGACCAATACCGCCCAGCTCGACGACCCGAGCAAAGGCCTGACCGGTTCGGTCACCGTGCCTTCGACGATTGCCGCCGGCACCGTGACCATTACCGACAAGGACGGCAAAGCCGTGCGCACCATCGACCTGGGCAGCCGCGCTGCCGGCGATGCCAGTTTCACCTGGGACGGCAAGGACACCGCCGGCACCGTGGTGCCGGTCGGCACTTACACGTTCAAGGCCAACGCACCGATCAACGGCACCGCGACTGACCTGGCGACCTACCTGCCAGCGACCGTCAACAGCGTGACGATCAGCCAGACCGGTGGCGAGCTGATGCTCAACCTGGCCGGCAAGGGCACCGTTGCCCTGTCCAAAGTACAAACCATTGGTATATAGAGCCGACTAACCCGGCACGAAGGAGTGGAACATGTCTTTTAACATCGGCCTTAGCGGTCTCTATGCCGCCAACAAACAACTCGACGTCACCGGCAACAACATCGCCAACGTCGCCACCGCCGGTTTCAAATCCTCGCGCGCAGAATTCGAAGACGTGTATTCGTCGACTCGTCTGGGCAGCGGCAGCAAAGTCATCGGCAACGGCGTGCGCCTGGCCAACGTTTCCCAGCAGTTCACCCAGGGTGACATCAACAACACTGGCAACGTGCTGGACATGGGCATCAACGGTTCCGGCTTCTTCACCATGAGCAACAACGGCTCGATCTCGTACACCCGTGCCGGTACCTTCAAGGTCGACAACGCCGGTTACATCACCAACACCAACTACACCTCGCGTCTGCAGGGTTACGGTGTGGATGCCAACGGCAAAATCCTCAACGGTGTGTTGACTGACCTTAAGATCGACACGTCGAACCTGGCGCCGAAGTCGTCCTCTTCGGTGACCTCGAGCATCAACTTGAATTCGTCGGCGCCAGTGATCGTCGACACCGGTACCGGCGCCGTCAAGTTCGATCCGTCGAAGCCTGAGACTTATACCAAGTCGTTCAGCACACCGATCTATGACACTCAGGGCAACTCCCACGTCATGGACCAGTACATGGTCAAGAGTGGCGAAAACACCTGGAAGGTTTACACCCTGGTTGATGGCCGTAATCCGGACGCTACCGGCAGCAACCCGGTGACCACTGCGCCGGTTGCTTCGACGCTGTCGTTTGACAGTTCCGGCAAGCTGGTTCAGGTAAGCACGCCTGACCCGGCGGATCCCGCCAACCCGATCATCAGCAGCGATCTGAAACTGACCAACTGGGTGCCGGGCACAGTGACCGATGGCGATTTCACGCCTAACGGCGCGGCAGCCAACCCGAATGGCGTGACCATTTCGATGGCCAAGACCACTCAGTACAACGCGGATACTTCGCGGACAATTCCGACTCAGGATGGTTACGCCACTGGCCAGATCACCAACCTGACCATCGACGGCACCGGTACCCTTTTCGCCAACTTCAGCAACAACCAGAGCAAGGCGATCGGTCAGGTTGCGCTGGCCAGTTTTACCAACGAACAGGGTCTGCAGGCTGTTGGCGGTACCAGTTGGAAAGAGACTTTCGCTTCGGGTATTCCGGGTTACGACGCGCCGAAGACCGGTACGTTGGGTGAGGTGGTGTCCAACTCGCTGGAAGAATCGAACGTTAACCTGACCAACGAGCTGGTTGATCTGATCAAGGGTCAGAGCAATTATCAGGCGAACGCCAAGACCATTTCGACGCAAAGCACGATTATGCAGACCATTATTCAGATGACCTGATTCGGGTTTCTGACTGGTTTTTTTGGGCCCCTCGGTTTTGAGGGGCTTTTTTTTGGGGCCGTGGCGGCCTTTGGGCCGACCAGGTTCTTGGGGTTTTGGGGGAATATCCGTTTTGTGCGGTGCTGCGGCTGGCGGTTTCGCCTGACGGCGACTTACTTTTTTACAAGCGCCAAAAAAAGTAAGCAAAAAACGCTAGCTCCTACGTTCGGCCCTCGCAGGCTCGGGTCCCTTCGCTGCGGGATCGATCCGGGCGCAGCGGCTACGGTTTGCTTCGCTGCACCTACTTGCGCTGTGTCTGGCTGCGCCAGACGGTCGCTGCGCTCCCACGCCCGGATCAATCCCTCCACTCAGCCTTCCGACGTCGCCGGTGGATCAAGATCAAAAGCCTTACTCGAGCTTGCGCTCATTGTTGAGTGGGGCGGCTTCGCCGCGGGCAGCTGCGCTGCTTTGCTTTTGCTTTTGCTTTTGTGGGAGCGAGCCTGCTCGCGATAGCGGTCTGGCGGCCAACCAATTTCACCCAGATACCCACGATCCAACTGTAGGAGCCGCCGAAGGCTCGGGCCGCGATCGGACGATCTTTTGATCTGGCTCTTGATCTGGCTCTTGATCTGGCTCTTGATCTGGCTTTTGCTTTGCTTCAGCTCTTGATCTTTCGCCCCTTCGGCGGGCTTCGTTACGGGATCGATCCGGGCGTGGTAGCGCAGCGACCGTACGACCAGGTCTCTGAAAAGGTGACTCGCTGTAAGAGCGAAACCATAAGAAGCCGTTACCGCAGCAACGGATATTCACCCAAACCCAAGCCCAAACCCCAAAAAAACAAAACCCCCGACAAACCAGAAGTCTGTCGGGGGTTTTCTTTTTTCTCGAGATATCAGGCGTCTCGCAACGCCTGATCTCAGCTCAGCTTATTGGCAAGCTTCGCAATCCGGCTCGTCAATCGCGCAGGCCTTTGGCACGGGTGCCGGACCTGCCGGAGCGGCCAGGACCGAATCGTCGCCGTGGTTGCCGCCGCTGGAAACAGCGTTCAGCTTACCGGTGTTGATGGTCGACTTCTCGGTGCTGGTCGCGGCCAGGGCACGGAGGTAGTAGGTGGTTTTCAGACCACGGTACCAGGCCATGCGGTAGGTCACGTCGAGCTTCTTGCCCGATGCGCCGGCGATGTACAGGTTCAGCGACTGGGCCTGGTCGATCCACTTCTGACGACGGCTGGCGGCGTCAACGATCCACTTGGTGTCCACTTCGAACGCGGTCGCGTAGAGCTCTTTGAGTTCTTGCGGGATGCGTTCGATCTGCTGAACCGAACCGTCGTAGTACTTCAGGTCGTTGATCATGACCGAGTCCCACAGGCCGCGCGCTTTCAGGTCGCGAACCAGGTACGGGTTGATCACGGTGAATTCGCCCGACAGGTTCGATTTCACGTACAGGTTCTGGTAGGTCGGTTCGATCGACTGCGAAACGCCAGTGATGTTGGCGATGGTCGCGGTCGGTGCGATGGCCATGATGTTCGAGTTACGGATGCCTTTCTGCACACGGGCGCGAACCGGTGCCCAGTCGAGGGTTTCCTTCAGGTCGACGTCAATGTACTTCTCGCCACGCTGTTCGATCAGGATCTGTTGCGAATCCAGCGGCAGGATGCCTTTGGACCACAGCGAACCGTTGAACGTCTCGTAGGCGCCGCGCTCGTCGGCCAGGTCGCAGGAAGCCTGGATCGCGTAGTAGCTGACCGCTTCCATCGACTTGTCGGCGAACTCGACGGCAGCGTCGGAGCCGTAGGCGATGTGCTGCAGGTACAAGGCGTCCTGGAAGCCCATGATGCCCAGACCGACCGGACGGTGGCGGAAGTTGGAGTTCTTCGCTTGCGGCACCGAGTAGTAGTTGATGTCGATCACGTTATCGAGCATGCGCACGGCAGTGTTCACGGTGCGTTGCAGCTTGGCGGTATCGAGCTTGCCGTCGACGATGTGGTTCGGCAGGTTGATCGAGCCCAGGTTGCAAACGGCGATCTCGTCCTTGTTGGTGTTCAAGGTGATCTCGGTGCACAGGTTCGAGCTGTGGACCACGCCGACGTGCTGCTGCGGGCTGCGCAGGTTGCAAGATCGGAAG
>NZ_JBITTW010000009.1:86544-128715 GCF_044542195.1 Pseudomonas sp. NPDC079367 | reverse complement strand
CGGTTTACAAGACCGACGACGCTGACCGCTTGATCCTGCTGTTTCGCAACGATACCTCGGCGTTCGACGGCAAGCGCATCGAACAGCTCGATCGCAAAGGTATGGTGAACAACAAGTTCAACGCCTTCATCATGCAGAAGCTCGAAGCGGCCGGCGTGCCGACCCAGTTCGACAAACTGCTGGGCGACAATGAATGCCTGGTGAAGAAGCTCGACATGATCCCGGTCGAATGCGTCGTGCGTAACTACGCTGCCGGCAGCCTGGTCAAGCGTCTGGGCGTCGAGGAGGGCATGAAGCTCAATCCGTACACCTTCGAACTGTTCCTCAAGGACGACGCCAAGGGCGACCCGTTCATCAACGAATCCCACGTCGTGGCATTCGGTTGGGGCACCGCCGAGCAACTGGCGCGCATGAAGGAACTGTCGCTCAAGGTCAACGAAGTCCTGAGCAAGCTGTTCGACGACGCTGGCCTGCTGCTGGTCGACTTCAAGCTTGAGTTCGGCGTGTTCAGCGACGGCTCCATCGTCCTGGGCGATGAGTTCAGCCCGGACGGCTGCCGCTTGTGGGACAAGGACACCAAGAAAAAGATGGACAAGGACCGCTTCCGCCAGGGCCTCGGTGGTGTCATCGAAGCCTACGAAGAAGTCGCCGCTCGTCTGGGTGTACCGCTTTAATCGACGCAAGCATCTGATAGCACGGAAAAAATTTCGTTTGGGGGGTTCGCAACCAACGAAAGTGTTGTTATGATGCGCGCCGTTGGAGAGATGCCAGAGTGGCCGAATGGGACGGATTCGAAATCCGTTGTACCTTCACCGGTACCTAGGGTTCGAATCCCTATCTCTCCGCCATTATTGAACAAGACGAAGCCCCCGTAATCATTGCTGATTACGGGGGCTTTTTCGTTTCTGGCGTTTTGTTCGTTGCGCTTTTCCGGTACAACCTGCCGACTGCATGAAAGGAACAGCTCGATGAGTGAAGTTCAGCCATTGGTGGGTGATGACGACGTGAAGCCGCAGGCCGTCAGTTTGCGCGAGGCGTTCTGGTTCTGGCTGAAGCTGGGCTTTATCAGTTTTGGCGGGCCGGCCGGGCAGATTTCAATCATGCACCAGGAGTTGGTCGAGCGGCGGCGCTGGATTTCCGAGCGGCGTTTTCTGCACGCGCTGAACTATTGCATGTTGCTGCCGGGGCCTGAGGCGCAGCAATTGGCCACTTACATCGGCTGGCTGATGCACCGAAGCTGGGGCGGGGTGCTGGCCGGTGCGTTGTTCGTGTTGCCTTCGCTGTTCATCCTTATTTTCCTGTCGTGGCTGTACATCGCCTTCGGTGAAATGCCGGTGGTGGCCGGGCTGTTTTACGGGATCAAGCCTGCGGTGACCGCCATTGTCGTGCAGGCGGCGCATCGCATTGGCTCGCGGGCGCTGAAGAACAACTGGCTGTGGGCGATAGCGGCGGCGTCGTTTACCGCAATCTTTGCATTCAATGTGCCGTTTCCGCTGATCGTGCTGGGCGCGGCAGTGATCGGTTATTTTGGCGGTCGCCTGGCGCCCGACAAGTTCAGGGTCGGTGGCCATAGCGCGGCGAAAAAGTCTTTTGCCCCGGCATTGATCGATGACGACACGCCAACACCAGTACATGCCCGCTTCAGCTGGACAAAACTGGCCATGCTCGCCGTGATTGGCGCCGCGCTGTGGGCATTGCCCATGGGCGTATTGACCGCGCTATTCGGCTGGCAGGGCACGCTGACGCAGATGAGCTGGTTTTTCACCAAGGCAGCGCTGCTCACCTTTGGCGGGGCTTATGCGGTGTTGCCCTATGTCTATCAAGGCGCAGTCGGCCACTACGGCTGGCTGACCCCGACGCAGATGATCGACGGACTGGCGCTCGGCGAAACCACGCCTGGGCCGTTGATCATGGTGGTGGCGTTTGTCGGTTTTGTCGGCGCTTATGTATCGCAGGTGTTTGGCGCCGATCAGGTATTTCTCGCCGGAGCGATCGCCGCCGCGCTGGTGACCTGGTTCACCTTTCTGCCCTCGTTCCTGTTCATCCTCGTCGGCGGCCCGCTGGTGGAGTCGACACACGATGAACTCAAATTCACCGCACCGCTGACCGCCATTACCGCTGCGGTAGTTGGGGTGATTCTCAATCTGGCGTGTTTCTTCGGCTATCACGTGCTCTGGCCACAGGGTTTCAGCGCCAGCCTGGATTGGCCCTCGGCTTTGATTGCCATTGCGGCGGGCGTTGCGCTGTTTCGCTTCAAGCTCGGGGTTATTCCGGTCTTGCTGGGGTGTGCGCTGGTTGGGCTGGCGGTGCATCTACTGCGTTAAAAATTCTCTGCCAAGGGCGTTCGTGTCGTCATCATCCGCCCTGCAACCACACCGTCTCGAGCCACCCTGACTGAACAAGCGCAAGCGGCAGACTGCCGTTTCGCTTGCTCACGCGGTTCAAACCATTTGTCCTCTGATTGAAAATTTTTTGAAATTTCCTCGCGAGCAGTGCTTCACAAAAGGGTAGGCAGGCTTTTAACCCACGACTTGCCACGCTTATCCGACTGAGGAGATTTGTCATGTTTCTACATAACAAGCGACTTCAATACACCGTTCGTGTCGCCGAGCCCAATCCCGGGCTGGCCAATCTGTTGCTCGAGCAGTTTGGCGGCGCACAAGGTGAACTGGCGGCGGCTTCGCGCTATTTCACTCAAGCCCTGGCCGAGGACGATCCGGGACGCAAGGACCTGCTGATGGACATCGCCACTGAAGAACTCAGTCACCTGGAGATCATTGGCTCGATCATCGTGATGCTCAACAAGGGCGCCAAAGGCCGGATGGCTGAAGGCGTCGAACAGGAAGGCGAGCTGTATCGCTCGCTCAATGGCAACGGCAATGACTCGCACATTACCAGCCTGCTCTATGGTGCCGGTTCGCCGCTGACCAACTCGGCCGGCGTGCCATGGACGGCGGCGTACATCGACACCATCGGCGAGCCTACCGCCGACATGCGCTCCAACATCGCCGCTGAGGCACGGGCGAAAATCGTCTATGAGCGTTTGATGAACGTGACCGATGACCCCGGCGTAAAAGAGGCTCTGGGCTTTCTGATGACCCGCGAGATCGCGCACCAGTTGTCCTTCGAAAAGGCCCTGCACTCGATCCAGCCCAACTTCCCGCAAGGCAAGCTGCCTGGCATGCCTGAGTTCACCAACGTCTATTTCAACATGTCGCAAGGCACCGAAAGCATGCGCGGCCCGTGGAACCAGGGCGACGACTGGGAGTTCGTCGAAAGCCCAGCGCCGGCGGTCGACGGCGGCGATGGCCTGGCCACCGTGCAACTGGACAGCGCCGACGAAGCCCTGCTGGAAAAAATGAAAATGCGCACCATGTCCGACCCCAACAGCGAACCGGTTACCGGTGCGGACCTGGGCTCCGGCGCGCAGGCCAAGCCTGGCTTGTAAGGCACGTGGGGCGCGCCTGACATGCGATGGCGCGGCCCGGTTGATCACTGTGAAATCATCAAGAAGAGGACTCGACAATGGCTACTCCACAGGAAAACCTGCTCGACTGGCTGCGTGACGCCCATGCCATGGAGCAACAGGCCGAACAGATGCTCAAGGCGCAATCCAAGCGCCTGGAACACTACCCGCAGCTCAAGGCGCGCATCGATCAGCACATCGAAGAAACCCTCGGCCAACAGAAACTCATCGACGAATGCCTGCAACGTCTGGGTGGCGATTCATCGACGATCAAGGACCTGGGCGGCAAGTTGATGGCGTTCGGTCAGGCCGTCGGTGGATCGTTGATGAGCGACGAGGTGATCAAGGGCGCCATGGCTGGCTATGTGTTCGAGAACATGGAAGTCGCCAGCTACACCGTCCTGATCGCAGCGGCGAAAGCAGCGGGGGACACGCAGACACAGAAGGCCTGCGAACAGATTCTGCCGCAGGAAGTGGCCATGGCCGAGTGGTTGCTCAAGCACTTGCCGCAGCTTACCGAAGCGTTTCTCGAACGCTCGGCGGATCCGGACAAGGAAGCCAAGAAGTAACCCTGCCCACCGGCGTCCGCCTGCTCACCGGGCGGACGCGGTTTATAGCTAAGGCGCGACTTCCAGAGGTTTGCGCTCGATTGCCACAGGCTGCAAATGCCCAAAGCGGTCGAGGTGATAGCGCTGCAGATCCCGCGCCAGAACCAGTTGGCCGTTGTACAGCGCCGCCGCTTCGCTACGCACATCTTCGATCGACGGACTCACCGCCGGGTTGGCCTGATAGCGCGCGCTGAAGTGCGTCAGCACCAGATTGCGCACCCCGGCGGATTCGGCGAAACCGGCAACAGCGGCGGCGCTACTGTGGCCGTAACTGGCACGCGCGCGGTCGATCGCTGCCTGCACGAATGTGGCTTCATGCACCAGCACGTCTGCCGATTGCGCCACTTCTGCCAGCAGTGCAGGGCGATCGTTATCGCCACAGACGATGATGCGCCGATCAGGGCGTGCGCTGAGCAGATAGTCGCGAGCGTGCAGTGTCCGACCGTCAATCACCACGTCCTGACCATGGGCCAATTGACCCCAGAGCGGGCCGCGTTCGATTCCCTCGGCATCCAGACGCTGAACGTCCAGACGCGGTTCCGGGTCGGATTCGGTGAACACATAACCGTGACACGGCACGCGATGTGACAACTCGATGGTCTGCACCTGGACGTTGACGTTGCGCCACTGCGTGAGCGTTTCCACCGCGTGCAGGTTGATCTCGAATGGCAGGTGCGATTGCGTCACCTCCAGACTCATTTTCAGCCACGGATGCAGCGCTGCCGGCAGGATGATATCCAGCGGCCGCGTGCGCCCGGACATGCCGGTGCTCGCCAGGAGACCCGGCAGGCCCAGGCAATGATCAGCGTGCACATGGGTGATGAAAATCGCCCGCAACTCGCTCAGCGACAGCGGCGTGTGTAGCACCTGATGCTGGGTGCCTTCGCCGCAATCGATCAGGTACCAACCTTTGCCGGCGGACGCGATCAGTGCCGTGGCGCTGACATTGCGCTGGCGGGTCGGCACGCCGGCAGACGTGCCCATAAACAACAAATCCACGGTGGTTCTCCCTGGCGGTTCGGATTTGACTATGCAGACTGCCAGACGCGGTAACCGCGTGCAGTGCTCGGTGTGCTTTCGACACTCAGCGACGCGATTCGGATCCATCGATATTGTGCGGCAACTCATCGGACACCCGTGCTGTCGGCGCCCGGCCTTGGCACTCTTCTCGCTGGTAATGGTCACAGCGAAACGCAATGAGCTTAGCGGAGGTCAACTTGCCAAGAAAATCCAGGCCGATCGTCGACCGCGCCGACGCAGCGGTTCTTTCGCAAGAGCGCAAAGATGTGTTCTTCGCGGCGGTGCAGGTCAGCCGCATGGCCATGATCGTCACCGACCCTGCGCAGCCCGACGATCCCATCATTTTTGCCAACAATGCGTTTCTTGAACTCAGCGGCTACGAGCTGGAAGAAGTGCTCGGGCGCAACTGCAGGTTTCTGCAGGGCGAACAGACCGATCGCGCCGTGTTACAGCAGGTCAAGCAAGCGCTCAAGCACCAGCACGAAACCTGTGTGGAGGTGCTCAACTATCGCAAGGACGGCTCGTCGTTCTGGAACGAGTTGTTTATCGCGCCGTTATTCAACGAGCGCGGGCAACTGGTGTATTTCTTCGCCTCGCAAATGGACGTCAGCCGCCGCCGTGATGCCGAGGACGGTTTGCGTTACAGCGAAAACATGGAAGCGCTGGGGCAGTTGACCGGTGGCATTGCCCACGATTTCAACAACCTGCTGCAAGTGATGATCGGCTACATCGAACTGATCCAGCACACCGTCAAGCGGCCGAGCATTGATCCGCAACGCATTGTGGTAGGCGCCGGTCATGCGCGCGCGGCGGCGGAAAAAGCACGTCTGCTCACCCAGCATCTGCTGGCGTTTTCACGACGGCAGCGGCTCGAAGGTCGGGTGATCAATCTCAATGCCTTGCTCGAGCGGTCAACACTGCCTTCGCATGAATCCGCTGATCTTGAGCCGCGATTCGAACTGGCTGCAGACTTGTGCAATTGCCGCCTCGACCCGGCGCAGGCCGAGATGGCGCTGAATCATCTGCTATCCAATGCCCGCGATGCGCTGAGTCAGCAACAGCAGCCGATGATTACGGTGCAGACCCGCAACGTCGATGTACCGGACGCGGCGGATCCGCATCAGGCCGGACTGGTCGAAGGGCGTTACGTGTGCATCGCGATCGCCGATAACGGCGTGGGTATTGCCGCCGACGATCTCGACAAGGTCATTGAGCCGTTCTACACCACCAAAGAGGAGGGCAGTGGCGCCGGCCTCGGGCTGTCGATGGTCTACGGCTTCGTCAAGCAATCCGGTGGCGTTATCAAGATCGAATCGACGCCAGGCCTCGGCACCACGGTGCGCCTGTTCTTTGCGGCCGACGACAGTCTGCTGGTGAAGTCCGAGTCGTCGCCCGATGCCGAACAGCTCAAGGGCACGGAGCGCATCCTGATCGTCGAGGACCGTCCGGAAGTCGCTGAGCTGGCGCGTCTGGTTCTGTCCGAACACGGTTACCGCACCGACATCGCTGCAAATGCGAGTGAGGCGTTGGCAGGGCTGCAGAGCAACAAGTACGACTTGATGTTCACCGATCTGGTCATGCCCGGCGAGATGAACGGGCTGGCCCTGGCGCGGGAAATCAGCCGGCGCTATCCGACCATGAAAATACTGCTGACGACCGGGTACTGCGCCGACGAGTCGACGGCCAGTGAGCTGGCGGACAATGAATTCGAATTGATCGCCAAGCCCTACGCGCCCGTGGATCTGCTGCGCAAGCTGCGCTCGATGCTCGGCTGAAAAAACGAACTGTTTCCCCATCGCAGACGTCCATCCTTAAGACCGCTATAAGCAGCCAGAGACGGGGCCAACCCCCGGGGAGATATTTGCAATGAGCGATTATCCGATGGACGAAACCGATGCCGATCACCGCAACCGCCAGTTTGGCCAGGCGCTGGGGCTGGATGCTGACGAGGTCGAGCTGTGGGTCAGCGCGATTGAAGAGGACGGCAGCGGCATGGGCTACGTCGTGCACTTTTCCAGCGAGACGCCGGTCGATGTGCTGGCCAAGGTGCAGGGGCTGGGCGATGACCTGATGATCAACATCGGGCCAATTGACTGAATCGCCAGGGAGGACGATCCATGCAGGAGCAACCCTTGGTGGTGATAAGCGGCGCCAGTGCTGGCGTTGGGCGCGCGGTGGCTCATCGATTTGCCGCTGGCGGCTACCGCATCGGGCTGCTCGCGAGGGATCCAGCGGGGCTGGCCGCTACGCAAGAGGAGCTGCGCGCGTATGGTGTTCAGGTTGAAATCGTCAGCGTCGATGTCGCCGATGCGCTCGCTGTGCAGGAGGCCGCCCAGCAACTGGAAGCCACCCTCGGCCCCCTGGCGGTGTGGGTCAACGCGGCAATGGTCACGGTGCTCTCGCCAATTGAGCAATTGTCCGCCGCCGAGATCGAGCGCGTCACTCAGGTGACCTACCTCGGTACCGTCCACGGTACCTTGGCGGCGCTGTCGTTGATGCGTCCTCGTAACCAGGGGCTGGTCATCCAGGTCGGCTCGGCACTGTCCTATCGTGCCATCCCACTGCAGGCCGCCTATTGCGCAGCAAAATTCGCCGTGCGCGGTTTTACTGACTCGTTGCGCTGTGAGTTGCTGCATGAGCGCAGCCGTATCCGCGTGTGCATGGTGCAACTGCCGGCGATCAACACGCCGCAGTTCGATTGGGCGCGCAACAAATTGCCCAAGCGCCCGCAACCGGTGCCACCCATTTATGATCCTGACGTGGCAGCGCGGGCAATTTTCAGTGTGGTAAAGCATCCGCCCCGCGAGCTGTGGCTCGGTGGATCGACGATCAAAGCGATTATTGGCCAGTCGGTCATGCCGGGTTTGCTCGACCGTCTGATGGCGCGAAGTGCGTGGTCCGGTCAGCAGACCAATGAGCCGCAAGACAATGAGCATCCGGACAACCTGTTCGAAGCGCAGTCCGGTTTGCATCAGATTCGGGGCCGCTTCGTCGGCCGCTCGAAGGACGCGGCGATGGCGCTGACTTCGACGCAAGTCATGGCGTTATTGGCAATCATCGCCGTGCTGGTGGGGGTGATTCTTTTACAACTCTGATGAGTTCCCGGTTCGCTCAAGGGGTGACGGATTTCAGCGCGCCGGCGGAGGGCTTGAGTTTTTCCTGCAAGTCGCGTGCAGTTTTTGCCTGCTTCTCGATGCCCCGCAACGCGGCCTCGGCGAACGCTTTGAGCTGCGGATTTTGTGAAGACATGGCTTCTTTCTTGAACAGCATCAGCCTTTGCTCAAGGGTTTCGGCCTGGCTGTCGATGTAAATGCGGTCGAAAGACTCGTCCCGCGACTCAAGCCGCAGCTGCTTGGCTTTGGAAGCGACCGAAGGCTCGGCGGGAACCGCCATGTTCTGGCTTTGCCCCAGTTGCCTGATCTGTTTATCGAACCGCTCGTGGTCGGCGATCATCTGTTTGGCAAATTCCCTGACCTCGGGCAGCGCGCTTTTTTCCAGTGCTACACGCGAGCTGCTGTTCTGGAACAGGCTCTGCTGTGCCGCCTCTTCGACAAAGGCGTCAATCGTGTCAGCGTGACCCGACTGGATGCCCAATGCCATTGCGAGACAAATCGCGGCAAGTGATTTCATGGCTTGTGACCCTCGGCAGATTCGATGGACGGTGGCAGTCCCCGATCCGCTCACGGCTGCTGGTAGTGGCCAGGCGTGATGTGGCCTTCGTCGTGCCTCGTGCGTTTTTGTACCTGGACGTCACTCAATGAAACGTCTTTGAGTTCCGGAAAAGCGGTCTTGAGCAGCGTTTCAGCCAGGCCAGGTTCAAGCGTATCGCCATCATGGATCAGCGAGCGGCATTGCGGCTGATTGTCGACGATGAAGCTGATGAGGTAGTGATGCTCATGGGACATGGCTCTAATCCTTCAATGCGTGGCAGCAGAACTTGCAGTGCATGCAGCTTTTGATGAACGGCGCTGACGAGCATTCAAATAAACGCTTCGAATCGCGACAAACGGTGCCCCTCTCAAGTGGAAAAGGGCACCAGCCCTGGGTCGCTCAAATCTCCTTGACGGGCGTCTCGCCCTGGACGGCTTTGATCAGGCTGATCACATGCAGGCAATCGGCCTTGTTCACATACGATTCGCCACTGGCCACCGTCTCGTGGTTGCCCGCGCGCAGACGCCAGCGCCATTGGCCTTTGCCAGTGCTCGGGGTGCCTCGGATTTGTCGGTAGATTTCGAAATACATGCGGTTCGCTCCCTGCGATAGATAAGTGCGCCAGCCTGTGTGACGCATCGACGCAAGCCTAGCGCAGCGGGCTTTTTTGGCTATTGGGGATTTGTTTCCAATCGTTCGCGGATGTTTCTGCGAGCACCGCCGCGTAAAGGTTTATGGACGCAATGCCTGAGGCCTTTCTACACTGCCGCTATTCCGGGAGCAGGGGCAATGGATGAACCGCAATGAACTACGCAAGGCCGACATCAACCTGATGGTGGTGTTCGAGACCCTGATGCTCGAACGCAACGTGACCCGCGCGGCAGAGAAGCTGTTCCTCGGCCAGCCGACCATCAGCTCGGCGCTCAACCGTCTGCGCACGATGCTCAATGACCCGCTGTTCATCCGCGTCGGCCATCGCATGGAACCGACGGCCCGTGCCGAAGACATTTACCGCCATCTCAAACCTGCCCTGGATTCACTGTCGGCGGCGCTGAGCCTGACCCGTGATTTTGATCCCGCCACCAGCAGCATGACCTTCCGCATCGGTCTGTCCGATGACGTCGAATTCGGCCTGCTGCCGCCGCTCTTGCGCGCGTTGCGCCAAGAGGCGCCGAGTGTGGTGTTCGTCGTGCAGCATGTCGATTACTGGCGCATTCCTGATCTGTTGGCCGCCGGCGATATCACCGTCGGCATCAGCCAGACCCGTGGCCTGCCGGCGAACGCGAAACGTAAACTGCTGCGGCACATCCAGCCAAGCATCCTGCGCGCCGACGCCTCTGATACGCCGCTGACCCTCGACGAATATTGCGCTCGGCCGCATGTGCTGGTCTCGCACACGGCCAATGTCAGTGGCTACGCTGATGAATGGCTGGCGGAACTGGGGCGCACGCGGCAGGTGGTGTTGTCGGTGCCGCAGTACAGCGCATTGCCGGCGCTGCTGGCGGGCACCGATCTGATTGCCAGCCTGCCGGATTACACCGCAGCGGCCATGGCGGCGTCAGGGCTGCTGTTCCAGGAACCATTCCCGTTCAAGACGCCGACCCTGGACCTGTCGATGGTCTGGCTCAGCCACGTTGACAGCGACCCGGCCGAACGCTGGCTGCGCGCGCGGCTGGAGGCATTCATGAGTGAACGGCCAGCTGAGTACCACGATCCCTTGTAGGCGCTGCCGAAGGCTCGGGCCGCGATCGGACGATCTTTTGATCTTGATTGTGAAAAACACAGAATCAAAAGCTCGCAGCCTCGTTTCACTCGACAGCTCCTACAGGTAATGCGCTGAGCCGACTGTGGTATACGTACGCCCCCGCACCCATCGACTGGAGACCCGCAATGCCACACCTGCACATGGAATACACCGCCAACCTGACGCAGTTGAACGCCGACATCGCCCTGATCCGGCTCAACAACACCCTGGTCGGTTCCGGTCAGTTCGGCGCGGAGTTTGATATCAAGAGCCGAGCGATCAAGGTGGAAAACTTCAAGGTCGGCACGGCGCTGGGCGAGCGCGCCTTCGTCCATGTGAAGCTGGCCTTGCTCAGCGGGCGTTCGGCAGAGATCAAGAAGCAGCTGTCGCAAAGTCTGCTGGCGGTGTTGCAGGAACTCTGCGAATGGCCGGCCGGCCTCGAAGTGCAGCTGTGCGTCGAACTGCTGGACATCGATCGCGAGTCCTACAGCAAAGCCGCGATCGGCATCTGAGGCTCAGACGCTTTCCAGCTCGCTGCACACCTGTATCACCTGCTCGCGCAGCCAGACGTTGGCGCTGTCCTGATCGGCGTTCTGGCTCCACTGCATGTCGAGGGTGAAGCCCGGCAAACCATTGGGCGCCTCGCAGTGATTGAACACCGCATCGTTGGTCAGCAAACGCTGGATACGCCGGGGCAGGGTGAGGATGAAGTCTGTACCGGTGATCATCTTCAACGCGGCACTGTAGCTGTTGGAGCGCGCGACAATCTGGCGTTTCTGCGCCTGACGCGCGAGCCAGCCATCGACCATGTTGCTGCTCGAGGTCCATGGCGTAGGAAACACATGTCGACGCTCGGTGAACGCTTGCAGGCTCAGGCGCGGCTCCAGTGGCGTGGCGCGTTTGTCGAAGACACAGACCAGATCATCTTCAAGCAACATGCGTGATTTCAGATCTGCATGCTGGCGATGAAAGTGCGGGCCGAAACTGATCACCAGGTCGAGGCTGCCGTCGCGCAACTCTTCGGCGGGCACGTCAGTTTCAAACTTGTGCATGTTGACCATCACCGGCAAGTCGTCGAAGTCGAAACGCTTCAACAGCCGCGGCAGAATCAATTGCTCGAAATATTCGGGGGCGCAGATGTTGAAGGTCACCGCCTGCCGGCTCGGGTCGAAGGCCGGGGCGCCGGCGTGGCAGAGGTTGATGCTTTCGATGATCTTCTGCACATGCCCGTACATGCTGCAGGCCTTGTAAGTCGGGCGCATGCCGGTGCGAGTGTTGATGAACAGTTCGTCTTCGAAACTGGTGCGCAGTTTTTTCAGGCAATAACTGACGGTGGACTGGCTGACGAACAGGGTTTCCGAGACATCGGTGACGCTGCTCTGCTCGTACACGGCGACAAATACCATCAAGTCCTGCATGTCGAGCTTGCGAAGCAAATTACTGTTCAGCATGAGTTCCGTCTCGCTGTGCCCCTTGCGCAGAAGTCGCGCAAACGTGTGCGTACGATCCTAACGGAACGATGGTTCCAGAAGAAACCCTTGTAGGACATTTCACGGATACATGTGGGACAGAAACTTTTACTAACACGACGTTACCGTACCGGTGCCTAAAAGGTGGCCAGAGGCCTCTAGCCTGGGCCAGCAGGTATAGGACGCTGTGCCGAGACCAAAGAAAATCGCCAGCAACCAGGCGCGACGGCGCGTGATGAAGGACTCACGCCTGGTCATCCTTGATATGGCTTGCGTGGGCTGTAGACACCAGACCAGCAAGGCGAGCAACGCAAGCCCGGCCCAAACGGCCAGCCCCGCGCGCCAGCTGCCGCTTTGCATCATTACCAGCGGCGCCAACGATGCTGCAAGCGCAGCGCCGCCCATGATCGACGTTACGTAGACCCCCATACACAGCGCCACGTTGTCAGCAAAACGCGACTTGATCAGCGCCGGCATCAATGCCTGAATCAGGGCTATGCCAACGCCGGCGAGTATCGCGCTGACGATCAGCTCGGCCGCCGAATCGATGAACAGCCGCGATAAAGTCGCCAGCCCGATGATCAGCAACGACACAAGCACCGCCCGTTGTTCACCCAGACGCTGGCTGATGTGCAGACCGAAAAACATCGCCAGCCCCATGGCCGTCACTGGCAGCATCGTCAGCAGAGAAGCGAGGCTGAAGCTCAACGGGATATCGCCACGGATTGCCGAGAGCAGCGGACCGACTGCCGCCATGGATGGACGCAGATTGAGCGCGACCAGGACGATTGCGAGCATCAGCCAGACGGGGGGGCGGGGGTGGTTCATCAGCAAGCCTTCAAGTGCAGAGGCTGATGATTAGGCGTGGCTTCGCTCGCATGGGCAAATCAAAAAGTCCCGGGCCAGACCTGAAAACTCGATAACACGCCGCTCACGCCTACAAGGGAACGGTAAAAAGCCGGGAAGCTGAATAAAACCTGAACCATTCTCAAATGCTCGCAAAGTTTCACGTTGTTAATTGAGTCCAACTAATCATTAGCATCTTTTTCACGAAAAATTGATCCGGGCCTGCCTAAAGTTTGTCATGCCTCGGTGAATGAATTTTTCACAATTGACGAGGCTCTTCTTTCAGGAACAGTCACTCATCATGTTGAAGTTAAAAGCCGTGCGCCCGGAATGGGTGACGTTGTTCGCCAGCGCCTTTTTGTTGCTCGGTTTCAATCTGGTGCTTTGGCAGCATCTGTTCGAGATCACCGCCGCCGATGGCAAAGGCATCGCCATGCGCGTGGCGTTCGGTGTAATGATCCTGGCCGCATTCAACATTGTCCTGACGTTATTCGCTTTCCGGCCGTTGCTTAAGCCAGTATTGACCCTGTTGTTTTTTGTCAGTGCCGGCGTGGCTTATTTCATGAGCCAATATGGCGTAATGATCGATGCCGGCATGTTTCGCAACTTTGCCGAAACCAATGTGACGGAAGTTCGTGATCTGTTGTCGTTGAAGTTGTTTGCTTATATTGTCTTGCTCGGCGTTTTGCCGTGTTTGTGGCTGTGGAAAGTGCCGGTCATTTATCGGCGCTGGCACCGTGAGTTGTTCAGCAAGGTTATTGTCAGTGCCGCCTCTGCAGCGGTGATCGGTGTTGTGGCATTGGCTAACTATCAAGGCTTGTCGTCACTGTTTCGCAATCACCATGAGATTCGCCTGATGCTGGTACCGAGCAATTACATCGGTGCCTCCATCGGGTATCTGCAGGAGCAAGTCGTCTCGGCGCAGCAGCCGTTCATCAAGATCGGCGAAGATGCCCAGCGCAATCCTGACTTGCAGTTTCAGCCGCGCAAATCGCTCACCGTGCTGGTGGTGGGGGAAAGTGCGCGGGCGCAGAACTTCGGCATTCTCGGTTATGACCGTGATACCACGCCGCAGCTGAACAAGGAGGCGGGGCTGATCGCCTTCACCGATGTGCATTCCTGCGGCACGGAAACAGCGGTCTCGGTGCCGTGCATGTTTTCCAACATGGGCCGCAAGAATTACAACGCCAGCAAGGCGAAGAATGAGGAGGGTTTGCTCGACGTTCTCAAGCGCGCCGGCATCGATGTGGTCTGGCGCGATAATCAGTCCGGTTGCAAGGGCACTTGCGATCGCGTGACGGTGCAGGATGTCAGCAAGTTGCAGGACCCGGCGCTGTGCGCCAACAGCGAATGCCGCGATGAAATCCTCCTGCAAGGTTTGCAGAACTTTATCGATCATCTGGATAAAGACACCGTGCTGGTCTTGCACCAGATGGGCAGCCACGGCCCGGATTACTTCAAGCGTTATCCCAAGGAGTACGAACACTTCACCCCGGTTTGTGAAAGTAATGCGCTGAACAATTGCAGCCGCGAAAGTATCGTCAACGGTTACGACAACACGCTGGTGTACACCGACCACGTGCTGGCGAGCCTGATCGATGTGCTGCGCAGCAATCAGGACAAAGTCGATACCGCCATGCTCTACCTGTCGGATCATGGTGAATCGCTGGGCGAGTACAACCTGTTTCTGCACGGCACACCTTACATGCTGGCGCCCGAGCAGCAGAAGCATGTAGCGATGCTGGCATGGTTCTCAGACAACTATCAGAAGGCCTACTCGGTCGACACGCACTGTTTACAAATGAGCCGAGACAAACCGCTGAGTCAGGACAACCTGTTTCACTCAATGCTGGGTCTGCTCGAGGTACGCAGCAGCGTCTATCAACCTGCCTTGGACATGTTTGCCGGCTGTCGCGGCGCGGTGATCGACGGCGTGTTGGCCAAGGAGTGAAGCGTTTCCGGCCTGTCGCCTCGATGTGACGGGCCTTTCTGTTTCTGCCGTCAGACTATTCTTGCTGACAGGCAAGACATTTCCTTACAGCTCTTGCCCTGCAAAGGCGCGTAAATCGCCGGCGGCGATATATACTGCGCGCCATTCTTCAAGGGAGAGCCGTGTGGCTATCGATATTCACTGGATTCGCGACAACGAAAGCCTCGCGCAGTTTTGCGCCGAGTGGCAGCAGCTGCCGTTCGTTGCCCTCGACACCGAATTCATGCGGGTCGACACCTTCTACCCGATTGCCGGCCTGTTGCAGATCGGCGACGGCAAACGCGCCTACCTGATCGATCCGCTGACCATCAACGCCTGGCAACCGCTGGCCGCGTTGCTGGAAAACCCGGCGGTGCTGAAAGTCCTGCACGCCTGCAGCGAAGACCTCGAAGTGCTGTTGCGCCTGACTGGCAGCCTGCCGGCGCCGTTGTTCGACACGCAGCTGGCCGCCGCTTACCTGAACCTCGGTTTCTCGATGGGCTACTCGCGACTGGTGCAGGAAGTGCTCGGCATCGACTTGCCCAAGGGCGAAACCCGCTCCGACTGGTTGCAGCGTCCGCTGTCCGAAACCCAGATCAGCTATGCCGCCGAAGACGCCGTGCATCTGGCCGAAGTGTTCGTCGAGTTACGCCCCAAGCTGTCCGCCGACAAGTTCGCCTGGGTGCTGGAGGATGGCGCCGAACTGGTCGCCAATCTGCGCCGCGAAACTGATCCGTACGAGGTCTATCGCGAAGCGAAACTGGCGTGGAAGCTGTCCCGTGCGCAACTCGCCGTGCTGCGTGAGCTGTGCGCCTGGCGCGAAAAAGAAGCCCGCGCCCGCGACTTGCCGCGCAACCGCATCGTCCGTGAACACTCGCTGTGGCCCTTGGCCCGCACGCAGCCGGATAACCTCGCGGCGCTGGGCAAGATTGAAGACATGCACCCGCGTACCGTGCGTCAGGACGGTCAGTTTCTGCTTGATCTGATCAAGCGCTCTGGCAGTGTGGGGCCGGATCAATGGCCGCCGGCAGTGCCGGAGCCGTTGCCGATCGAAGCCGCTGCGTTGATCAAACAACTGCGTGCGTTGGGTCAGGCCGAGGCCGAACGCCTCGGCATCGCCCCGGAGCTGATGCTGCGCAAGAAAACCCTCGAAGCCCTGGTCAAGAGCGGCTTCCCCGAGGGGCCTTACCAATTGCCCGATTCGTTGCGTGGCTGGCGCCGCGAATTGCTCGGCCAGAAGCTGCTCGACAGCCTGGCCACCGCCGGAGAACAGCCTTGAAACGTATTTGCTCCATCTACCAAAGCTCCAAGCGCAGCGGCATGTATCTCTACGTGCTCAAGAGCGATGCGCTCGAGCGCGTGCCGCAAGCGCTGATGACGGCTTTCGGCAAAGCGAAGCATTCCTTCGATCTGGTGCTGTCGCCCGAACGCAAACTGGCCAGCGAAGACATCACCGTGGTTCTGGAAAACCTCGACAAGCAGGGCTATCACCTGCAGATGCCACCGGCCGAGGACGAGTACATCGAGCACTTGCCCGAAGAGTTGCTGCGACGCAACGACCCGGTATGACCCGCGAGGCCCTGTCCTGGGCCTCGGTTAACCCTTGAACTGTTTTTACCGCGATGGCCGGCCCCAACCCGGCGGCCGTCTGCACGGTTTGCGAAAGGTTTGAAGATGCGCGTTCTGATTGCCGAACACGACCACGCGATATACGCCCGCCTGCTGCGTCAGGCAGCGCCCGAGCTTGAAGTCCTGACCAGCGGCGACTCCGCCGAACTGGCGCGTCAGGCCGCCGATTGCCCGGTGTGGCTGGGCCAGCCGGATCTGCTGGCGACTCTGTTGCGCCAGGGCCATCAACCGCAATGGCTGCAATCGACCTGGGCCGGCATCACGCCGTTGCTCGCCGACGGCCTGCGCCGCGATTATCGCCTGACCCGCGCCGTGGGGATTTTCGGTCAGGTCATGGCCGAGTACGTTTTGACCTACATCCTCGGCCATGAGCGCGAAGTGCTGGCGCGGCTGGTCAGCCAGGTCGAGCGCAAGTGGGACAACCGCAGCGGCCAGAGTCTGGTCGGACGCAAGGTGCTGATCGTCGGCACCGGCGACATTGGCCAGAGTGTCGCGCAATTTCTGCGGCCGTTCGGCGTCGAGCTGTACGGCATCGCCAGCAGCGCCCGCGAACAGGCGCCGTTTGTCGAAGTCGGCTCGCTGGCGGATCTGCCGCGACTGGTGGGCGAGGTGGACTACGTGGTCAATCTGCTGCCGAACACCGAACACACCCACGATATCTACGACGCGGCGTTGTTCAAGCAATTCAAACCGACCGGACTGTTCATCAACGCTGGACGCGGTGTGGCAGTGGTCGATGCCGATCTGGTTGAAGCTTTGAAGGAAGGGCATCTGGCCGGCGCGGTGATCGACGTCTGCCGTCAGGAACCATTGCCGCAACGCCATCCGTTCTGGACAGCCTGGGGCTTGCTGCTGACCGGGCACAGCTCGGCGCCGACCTCGCCAGCGCTGATGGTGGATTTGTTTGTACAGAACCTGAAGGCGTATGAGGCGGGTGAGGCGTTGCGTGGGGAAGTGGATTTCACCCGCGGATATTGATTCGCATCCATCCACTGTGGGAGCGGGCTTGCTCGCGAAGGCGCCGGTTCAGTCGACATCGATGTTGCCTGAACCGGCGCTTTCGCGAGCAAGCCCGCTCCCACATGTGCTTTGCATTGTGGCTTATAAGGTGAAATCGCCCTCAGCCACCAGCTCGCTCAGCGGGCGGCGCGGGCTCGGTGTTTCGCGGGCTTGCAGGTATTCGGCGAGGGTTGCCTTGTCCCCCAGTTTGCCCACTGCCACCGCCGCATGCAGGGCGTAGCCCTCGGGGATATTGAGTTCCTTGCGGGTCAATTCCTGATCGAACCCGGCCATGCCATGTGTGTGCCAGCCGCTGAGGCTTGCTTGCAGTGCCAGATGACCCCACGCCGAACCGGTGTCGAAGGTGCTCCACAGCGCCGGTGTTTCCTCGCTGGCGCCCGGTGCGACGAAGGTGGTTTTTGAGATCACGATCACCAGCGCCGAAGCGTGCTGCGCCCAGCTGCGGTTGAATTCGTTGAGTAGGCCCAGATAACGTTCCCAGTTCGGCGTGTCGCGACGTGCATACAGGAAGCGCCACGGTTGCGAGTTGTACGCCGACGGCGCCCAGCGCGCGGCTTCGAAGAAGCTCAGCAGGGTTTCTTCAGGGATCGCTTCGCCGCTGAAGGCGCGCGGCGACCAGCGCTCGGTGAACTGCGGGTGAATGGCGTAATCGGCAACGCGAGGGTTGGCACTCATGCACGGATTCCTTGCAACGGATTGGGTAGAAGTTCGCTGCAAAACCCTACTGGCCGGCGCTGGGGCTGACAAGTGGATTTACCGACAGTCGCCAACGCTTGGCCCCCGCGCGCGCTGGCACTAGACTGGCGGCCTTTTCACCACCTTGATGTTGATGCTTGAGCCATGGCCGCCATTGTCGAACCGTTCTGGAAACGCAAAACCCTCGATCAACTCGATCACGAGGAATGGGAATCGCTGTGCGATGGCTGCGGTCTGTGCTGCCTGCAAAAACTCGAGGATGAAGAAGACAACAGCGTCTATTACACGCGCATCGCCTGCAAACTGCTGGATCTGAAAACCTGTCAGTGCAGCGATTATCCGAACCGGATCAAGTTCGTTCCCGACTGCATTCAGCTAACGCCGGGTCAGGCGCAAGAATTCAAATGGCTGCCGCCAACCTGCGGTTATCGTCTGGTCAGCGAAGGCAAGGATCTGCCGTTATGGCATCACCTGGTGTGTGGCGACCGCGACGCGGTGCACCATGAGCGGATTTCACAGTCCGGGCGAATGCTCGCCGAAGGCAGCGTGCCGGAGGATGACTGGGAAGATCATCTGATTTTTCGCGCGGGCTGATGAAGTGGTGGGTTCTTGAACCCGTAAAGATCAAAAGATCGCAGCCTTCGGCAGCTCTTACAACGGAAAACGTGATTCCGTGCAGGAGCTGCCGAAGGCTGCGATCTTTTGCTTTAAAGCCTCAGACGCCGGCCTTCGGCGAGACCAGCGAATCATTGCCGGTAACGGTTGCCGTTTCGGTAGCCACTTCGGCGTTGGTCTTGAGCTTGCTCAGTTCTTCCCCGGCGCGTTCGATCTTTGCCCGCACGTTGTTCATATCCTGACGGCCTTTTTCCAACAGGCTTTTTGCCGAGCAATGGCCGGTGATGCCGCGGGCCACGGCCATGCCGCCGAGCGCCACTTGAATCAGGCCGAACACGCCGCCACGGCGCAGGCCCTTGCCGACCATCAGCACGCCGCCGGTCAACGAGCCGACGCGCTCCCAGCCGTGCACGTTCTTGTGCGCAGGGGACTGGAACGGGGTGGATTCGATGCGTTCTACGCGTTTGAGCTCGCTCATGATCTATCTCCAGGCAGGGTGCGATTGATAGATAAGCTGACTGCCGTGGCGGTCAGCTTGTTCCATCGAATGTGCAACGCTTCAGCGGAATTTCGGCCCGGAGCGAGTATTCAGGCCTTTGGCCATGCGGTCGTAGAGCACGACGTTGACCGTGGCGGCGAGGTTCATGCAGCCGGTGGTCGGGATGTACACGACGTCTTCGCACCAGTCGCGAATCTCTTTGTCCAGCGAGCCGTCTTCCGGGCCGAATATGTATAGCGCGCGGTCGGGGTGGGTGTATTCCGGCAGCGGCCGGGCGCCTTCGACCAGTTCCACCGCCACTGGCACGCAGTTGAGCGGGAGGATTTTTTTCAGGTCGTCGATGCCGATCAACGGAATGTCGTAGTGCACGCGTTTGGTGTCGGTGACGAAGTCGGCGGCGCGTTCATAGCGCTTGCCGGTGTAAAACACCGACGCTACGCCGTAGCAGCCTGCGGCGCGCATCACCGAACCGACGTTCTCCGGTGATTTGGGGTTATACAAACCAATGCAGCTGTACCGTTTGTCTGCCACGAGCGGGGTGCCTTCGGGAAAAAGACGACGATTATACGGGGATAAGATCAAAAGATCGCAGCCTTCGGCCGCTCCTACAGTGCAATCTCGTACACCGTGCAGGAGCTGCCGAAGGCTGCGATCTTTTGCTTTTAATCTTCTTTTTTCATCAGGCCAGCGAGGGCCGCAAACGGATTGTGCGTGGCCTTGGCGATCTTCGGTGTGCTCAGCGAGCCGTCGCCGAAATACTGCTGGTCGGTGTAGCGCGAGTGCTCGTTGTCGTGGCAGTACAGGCACAACAGTTCCCAGTTCGAGCCGTCCTGCGGGTTGTTGTCGTGGTTGTGGTCGCGGTGGTGCACGGTCAGTTCGCTCAGGCGCTTGCCGGAAAACTCACGGGCACAGCGGCCGCAGACGTGCGGGTACATTTTCAGGGCTTTGTCGCGGTAGCCCATTTCCTTGTCGCGCTGGTTGTCGGCGAGGATGCGGTCCAGCTTCGACGTGTTGGTGGGGGTGGACGAACTCATGGGTTCACCTTTGCAGAAAGACTGATGACGGTTATGCGCAGAGTTTAGCTCAGCCCTTGAGCTTCTCGGCAATCCAGATCGTGTGGCGGGTGCCCTTGTTGCCGTGGGCGAAGACCTGGACTTCTTCGGCTTTGAAACCGGCCTTCTTCAACTTGTCGGAAAACTGCCGATCGGCGCTGGCCGACCACACGGCCAGTACGCCTTTGGGGCGCAGCGCCTTGGCGCAGGCATTCAGGCCTGCGGCGCAATACAGCCAGCTGTTGGCCTTCTGGGTCAGGCCTTCGGGGCCGTTGTCGACGTCGAGCATGATCGCGTCGAAACCGTTCGGCTCGCTTTGCAGCACATTGGCCACGTCTTCCATGCGGATCACCGTGCGCGGATCTAGCAACGGCCGCCCGGACTTCTCCCCGAGGGCGCCGCGATTCCACTCGACCACGCCGGGCACCAGCTCAGCGACCACCACTTCGGCCGACTTGCCCAAATGCTTGAGTGCCGAAGCGAGGGTGAAGCCCATGCCCAGGCCGCCGATCAACACCCGCGAATTCGGCCGGCCGGCGACCTTGCGGCAGGGAATCTCGGCCAGTGCGTCTTCGGAACCGTGCATGCGCGTGTTCATCAACTGCCCGCCATCGCCGCCCTGAATCTTGATGACGAAGTCCTCGCCATATTCGAACAGGCACAGGGCACCGCCGTTTTCAGGGATCGGGGTGGTGTCGAGCAGAACGAAACGTTTCATGGAAATCTCTACAGGGGGGAAGGCAAGCAGACGCGTTGGGAGTAGCCTGAGCACAGACTAAAGGCCAAACGGAGCCCTTGATGAAGCGCACCATTCTAACGGTCATTACCCTGGCCGCGCTCGCGATTACTGCAGTTCAGGCCCAGCAGAGCGTTCCGGTCAGCCCGACGCCGCAACCTGGCTCGCCCGGCACCGCGACGCCGACGCCGTATCCGCAGATCACTCCAATCACCTTGCCCAAGTCGGGCGCCGGCAGCGGCAGCCCGCCGCTGGTGCCGATCGAAATGCCCAGCCCGCCGAGCAAGGATCAACCGGTGCCGGGCATCGAGCCGAACGGCAACAAGGTCAAATCCCCCGGTGGTTAAACCTGTTGCGCGGCGAGTTGGCCGTCGGCCATGCGCAGACGTTTGGACAGCGAGACGGCGAGGGCGCGGATGATCTTCGCGGCGATTTTCGGTGCGTCGTTGAGCATTTTTTCCAGCGAGTCCTTGCCCAGATTGAGCAACTGACAATGGCTCGCCGCGATACAGGTGGCCGAACGACGCTCGCCATCGAGCACAGCCATTTCACCGAAGGCACGGCCGCTGCGCAGGGTCGCCATGGTGATCACCTGGCCGTCGGCGCCGGTTTTCTGCACGGCGACCTGACCGGTGTGGATGATGCACATGAAACTGCCCGCATCGCCCTCGCGGAAAATCGCCTCGCCTTCAGCCACGGTGCTGATGCTGAAGTAGCCGGAAGCGGCCGCGAAATCGGCCAGTTGCAATTGATCGAACAGGCCACAGTCCATCAGCCAGTCGCGGATTTCGTTGTTCAGGAAGGTCGGTTCTGACATGTCGGTGCGGTCTTTTTGTTATCACTGTTTCCAGGGGGCACACGATCCCCATGTAGGAGCTGCCGAAGGCTGCGATCTTTTGATCTTGTCCTTCAAAACCAGGATCAAAAGATCGCAGCCTTCGGCAGCTCCTACACAGGGAATCGGTGAAGGCTTTGGGTCTGCTGTTAAGACCCAGGCCACCCACAGAGTTCCTCAGGCAATGCCCAAAACCTTGAACACAAATGCATATTCGAGCGCTACGTCACGTAATCCCTGATAGCGCCCGCTCATGCCACCGTGTCCGGCGCCCAGTTCGGTCTTGAGCAGCAGCACATTGTCGTCAGTCTTGCTCGCGCGCAATTTCGCCACCCACTTGGCCGCTTCCCAATACTGCACACGGCTGTCGTTGTAACCGGCGATCACCAACAGCGGCGGATAAGCCTGCGCGGTGACGTTTTCGTAGGGCGCGTAAGCCTTGATCCGATCATAGACGTCCGGTTCTTGCGGGTTGCCCCATTCGTCGTATTCGGTGACGGTCAGCGGCAGTTCGGGGTCGAGCATGGTGTTGAGCACGTCGACGAACGGTACCTCGGCGATCGCCACGCCGAACAGGTCCGGGCGCTGGTTGAGCACTGCGCCGATCAGTAGCCCGCCAGCGCTGCCGCCGCTGATCGCCAGTTTCTGCGCCGTGGTGATGCCGTTGAGGATCAGAAACTCGGCGCAGGCGATGAAGTCGCTGAAGGTGTTGTGTTTGTGTTCCTGCTTGCCGGCGCGATACCAGGCCTCGCCCAGTTCACCGCCGCCGCGTACGTGGGCGATGGCGAATGCCATGCCGCGATCGAGCAGGCTCAGGCGTGCATGGGAAAACCACGGATCAAGGCTGGAACCGTAGGCGCCGTAACCGTACAGATACAGCGGTACTGGTTTGCCGACCATCTCGCGCTTCATCACCAGACTGATCGGCACCTGCGTGCCGTCCGGAGCGGTGGCCCACAGGCGCTGGCTGACGTAGGCGTCGGCATCGAACGGGCCGAGCACCGGGGTTTCCTTGAGCACCGTTTGCTCGCCCGTGGCGAGAATCAACTGGCGCACCTGGGCCGGGCGATTCAATGCTTCGTAGCGCAGACGAATGCGGTCGCTCTCGAACTCCAGGCTGTTTTGCACATGGAGGCTGTAGGCCGCATCGGGCAATTGCACGCGGTACGACGCCTGGCCCTGCGGGTGAACCTCGATGATCGGCAAGCCGCCTTCGCGCAGGCTCAGGGTCATCGCCTCGGTATTGAGGCTGACACCGTCGAGCATCACGTCTTCGTTGTGCGCGATCAGGTTCTGCCAGTCGGCCTCGCTCGGCGGCACGCCGGTGTCCGGGGCCTGATACAGGGCGAAATTGATGCCGTCGCGGTTGGTGCGGATGAACCAGGTCCAGACGCCATCGAGCAGGCCGTGGTCGACGTCGTATTCGTGATCTTCGACCCGTGGCGCCAGGCAGGTGAACGGCAGATGCGGCTGATTGGCGTCCAGCGCCCAGACTTCGCTGGTGGTCTTGCTGCCCAGCGACAGCAGCAATTGCTGTTCGGAGCTGGCGCGGTAGCAATGCAGGAAGAAGCGCCCGTCCGGCTCGTGGAAGACTTCTTCAGCGGCAGTGCCATCGAGGCGATAGCGGAACAGTTTATGCGGGCGGTGGGTGTCGTCGAGCACGCCGAAGAACAGGGTCAGGCTGTCGTTGGCCCAGGTCATGCTGCCGTCACAGTCCCCGAATTCCAGTTCGCTGACCCGATCGTTGGAAAGCTCCTTGACGAACAATGTGTAGACCTCGTCGCCCGAGGTGTCGACGCTGTAGGCCAGACGCTGGTGGTCGGGGCTGATGCTGAAGGCGCCCAGCGAGAAGAAGCCGCCATTGGCCAGCGTGTTCGGGTCGAGCAGCAGTTGCTCGCGGCTTTCATCGAGGGTCAGGCTGTCGTCGGCCGGACGCGGGCAGCGGTAGTGCCGGGCGTATTCGTCGCCGGCAGTGGTGCGCGTGTAATACAGGTAAGGGCCCCAAGGCGAGGGCAGGGACAGGTCGGTTTCGAGGATCCGGCCCTTGATCTCGTTGAACAGGTTTTCACGCAGCTCGGCCTGGTCGGCGGTTTGCGCCTCTTGATAAGTGTTTTCTGCCTTGAGGTAGTCGAGCACCGCGTCGGTATCGCGCTCCTGCAGCCAGGCATACGGGTCGGCGCCGGGCGCCCGGTGGGCTATCGGGGCAGTCATGACATGGGCGGATTGGGGCATGGAAGGCTCTCGGACAATATTCGAATAAAGGTTTCGCGCAATTTGAAACCGCCGCAGACGCCTGTAGGAGCGAGCTTGCTCGCGAAGGCGTCGTGGCAGATGACTTTGTTGCAATGACCTACAGCTTTCGCGAGCAAGCTCGCTTCCACAGGGTCGGCTGCTGGCCGTCTGGTATTGGGACAAGCCGCATGGGCGAAAAGTCGTTACTATAAGCGCCTCTTTGCCTGCCTTGCCATGGACACCATGACCGAGAACGACTATCTGATCGCCTGGGGCGTTTACGCCTTTGCCGCCGTAGGCTGCCTGCTGGTATGGATGCGCCTGACCACCTGGATGTGGCGCTGGCTGCGCGAGCCGCTGCGTGTGCTGATGGCGGTGTTGCTGTTCAGCCCGACCATCGTCGATCCGGTGAAAGCCAAAGTTGCGCCGGCCATCGCCATTACCGCACTGGACATGCTGTTCAAGGTTGGCAACAACGCCTGGCGCGCGGTTTCCGACCTGTTCATGTACGGCATGATCGCGTTCGGTGTTTATCTGGTCTTCGTGTTGATCCGCCTGCCGATCGAGCGTGCCGCGACCGCGCGGCGCGAACGGGCCGAGGCCGCCAAAACCGCGGCCCGCGCTGAGGAACGCGACGACGATCAACCGTTCGGCGGCGCCGGTGACGACCGCTACGGCCGCCCGCCAGTGCCGAACAATCCGCAGCGCATGCGGGTCGAGCCGCGTCTGTAATCCGAGAGTCCGCACATGTGTGAATTACTGGGCATGAGTGCCAACGTGCCGACCGACATCGTGTTCAGCTTCACCGGCCTGATGCAGCGCGGCGGTCGTACCGGCCCGCACCGCGACGGCTGGGGCATCGCTTTTTACGAAGGCCGCGGCTTGCGCCTGTTCCAGGACCCGGCGGCAAGCAGCGAGTCGGAAGTGGCCAATCTGGTGCAGCGTTATCCGATCAAAAGCGAAGTGGTCATCGGCCATATCCGCCAGGCCAACGTCGGCAAGGTCTGCCTGTCCAACACGCACCCGTTCGTCCGCGAACTGTGGGGACGCAACTGGTGCTTTGCGCACAACGGCCAACTCGCCGAATTCACCCCGATCAAGAGTTTCTACCGCCCGGTCGGCGATACCGACAGCGAAGCGGCGTTCTGCGATTTGCTCAACCGTGTCCGCGCAGCCTTTCCGGAACCGGTCGATATCGAAGTGCTGCTGCCGGATCTGGTCGCCGCCTGCGCCGAATATCGCACGAAGGGTGTGTTCAATTGCCTGCTCAGCGACGGCGACTGGCTGTTCTGTTACTGCTCGACCAAACTGGCCCAGATCACTCGGCGCGCACCGTTCGGCCCGGCGCGACTCAAGGATGTCGACGTGATTGTCGACTTCCAGGCCGAAACCACGCCCAACGATGTGGTCACCGTGATTGCCACCGAGCCGTTGACCGAAAATGAAACCTGGTCCCGCTACGAGCCGGGCCAATGGAGCCTGTGGCGACGCGGCGAATGCGTAAGCCAGGGCAAGACCGAATAAGGATTTGCATCCATGTTGCTCAGTTATCTACGGCTGGTGTTGTTTGCGGCGGGCCTGTTGATCGGTGTTCAGGTGCCGGGGTTCATCAACGATTACGCCCAGCGTGTCGAAGCGCACCTGATCGAAGCGCAGACCGGTCTGCGTGGTTTTCAAGGCACGGCCGACCAGTTTTTCAAGGGCGATATGCAGGCGCTGGTCGCGCATTATCGTGCCAGCGAAGACCCGATTTTCCGCAGCGATGCTGACAGCCTGAACACCTTGCTCACCCGTCAGGTTGCGCTGGACAAGCAATTCCAGGCGATGCAAGGGCCGTGGTATGTGCGTTTCCTGCAAGTGGTGCTGGCGGCTGATCCGGATATTCGCAAGGAAACCTGGAAGGGCTACAGCTATCAGATTCTGCTGACGCCAGAGGCAATGATCTGGGGCATGAGCGGCGCGTTGCTGCTGTCTTTCGGCATCGAATGCCTGTTTCGCCTGATCGACTGGGTTGTGCTTGGCGGTCGCCGCCTGCGCCAGAGCCGACCGATCGAAGATCGCGACGTGCGCGGTTTGTAAACCGAAGATCAAAAGATCGCAGCCTTCGGCAGCTCCTGCACCACCCCTGTCGGAGCTGCCGAAGGCTGCGATCTTTTGCTTTTCAGGCGTTCAAGACAATGTAACTGTCGCCCACTTTATCTGCATACCCCGCCAGCACCTGCTGACACAACGTCACTACCTCCTCGACCCACTCAACCCCGACCCGCCACGACACCACCACCGGCAGATTCGCCGGTCGCTGCCCGATGTCGAGCAAGGTCAAGTCGCCGCGCGCCAGCTCCTCGGCCACCAGTACCGGCGGCAGGGCGCCGATGCCAAAGCCGTCACGCAATAATCGGGTGATCGCCGACACCGAATTCACGCAATTCAAGCGGGGCGCCAGCACGCCGCTGGCCTGCATCAGCGCGACGATATCCTGATGCGGTCGTGAGTTTTTCGAATAGGTGATGATCCGCTCCTGCGCCAGTTCGGCGAGGTCGGCGTAGTCGCGGTTGTAGATCGAATTGCTCGCGACGATCCAGCCCAGCGGATGGCTCGCCAGTTCCAGGCTGCGCACGCTTTCATGGCGGATCAGATCGGTCTGCAGAATGATGTCGAGAAAGCCTTTTTGCAGCTGATCACAGAGGTTCAGCGCAGTGTCTGCCACCAATTCGATTTCCACCCGTGGGTACGCGTCTGTCATCTGCGCCACCAGCGGGCTCAGCCAGGTATGGATGACCGTGTCCATCACACCGATGCGCACCCGCCCGACCTTGCTCGAACGGGTCTCGATCGACTGTTTCAGCGCCGCCATGGTGTCGAGCATCTGCTCGGCATAGTCGAGCACTTTCAGGCCTTCCGGGGTCAGGCTGACACCGCGTGAATCGCGCAGGAACAGCTTCACCTTGAGCTCACCTTCAAGCACTGCGATGCGGCTGGAAATCGATGCCTGGGTGGTGAACAGCTTGTCGGCGGTCAGGCGAAAACTCTTCAGGCGCGCGACCCAGACAAAGGTCTCGAGAAACTTCAGATTCATGGGCAAGGCTCGGGTGACAAATTTTTCTTATGCCTAAGGCGGGTTTTTATTTGTTGGACGGCGCAGGGCTGGGCGGCGAAAAATCGGCGCATCCGGTTCCCACGATAGGCGTCGTCGGAGCTTCGAACAAGACCAATAAAAGCCCTGCGGAGATTTGCCATGAGTGCTCCCGACACCCTTCCTTTATCCAAGCCAGCGGCGCGTCCCGGGCCGTTCGACTGGTATCGCAACATCGACCAGCAGGAGCGCCGCACGTTCTGGAGCTGCAAGATCGGCTACGGTCTGGATGGCATGGACACGCAGATGCTGAGCTTCGTCGTGCCGACATTGATTGCGATGTGGGGCATCACCACGGGCGAAGCGGGGCTGATCCACACCAGCACCTTGATCGCCTCGGCGATTGGCGGCTGGGTCGCCGGGATTCTCTCCGACCGCATCGGCCGCGTGCGCACCCTGCAACTGACGGTGCTGTGGTTCGCCTTCTTCACCTTCCTGTGCGGTTTCGCGCAAAACTACGAGCAACTGCTGATCGCCCGTACCTTGATGGGCTTTGGTTTCGGCGGTGAATGGACCGCTGGCGCAGTGTTGATCGGCGAGGTGATCCGCGCCAAAGACCGCGGCAAAGCGGTGGGCATGGTGCAGTCCGGTTGGGCGTTGGGCTGGGGCCTGACGGCGATTCTCTATGCTGTGCTGTTTTCGCTGTTGCCACCGGAGGATGCCTGGCGGGCGCTGTTCATCCTCGGCATCGTGCCGGCAATATTCGTGATTTTTGTCCGCCGCCTGGTGAAAGACCCGGAAATCTATCGCGAAGCCAAAGCCGCGCAAACGCCAGAGAATCCGGCGAAGTTCTACGAGATCTTTGCCCCCGGCATGCTTTTCACCACCTTTCGCGCGTCCTTGCTGACGACCGGTGCGCTGGGCGGTTACTACGCAATCACCTCCTGGCTGCCGACTTTTCTCAAGAACGAACGCGGTTTGAGCGTGCTCGGCACTGGCGGTTATCTGGCGATGGTGATCGTCGGTTCCTACGTCGGTTATGTGATCAGTGCTTATCTGACCGACCTGCTGGGGCGCAAAAAGAATTTCATTTTGTTCGCGGTCGGCTCGTTCACCATCGTTCTGCTCTACACGCAGATGCCGGTCAGCAATGGCGTGATGCTGTGGCTGGGCTTTCCGCTGGGCTTCTTCGCCTCGGGGATTTTCAGCGGCATGGGCGCGTTTCTCACTGAGTTGTTCCCCACGCGGATTCGCGGCTCGGGTCAGGGTTTCTGCTACAACATCGGCCGCGCGCTGGCGGCGTTGTTCCCGCTGCTGATCGGCCTGCTCAGCCAGAAAGTCCCGCTGAGCATGGGCATCGGTGCCTTCGCGGCGGTGTCCTACGGCGTGGTGATTCTGGCGGCGCTGAGCCTGCCGGAAACCCGGGGCAAGCAACTCGACGCGCAGTAACTGATACCCTGCGCGGCACTGTCCTACAGATAAAAAGACCAGCAGCTACAGGAGTGTTCACCGTGAGCCGCCTGCTATTGAATTGCGACATTGGCGAGAGCTTCGGCAACTGGACCATGGGTCTGGATGCCGAGGTCATGCCCTTCATCGATTGCGCCAACATCGCCTGCGGTTTCCATGCCGGCGACCCGAGCATCATGCGCAAAACCGTGGCGCTGGCCCTCGAACAAGGCGTCCAGATTGGCGCGCACCCGGCCTATCAGGATCTGGTCGGATTCGGCCGACGCTCCATGGCCTGTTCTGCGCAAGAACTGCAAGACATCCTGCATTACCAGATCGGCGCCCTCGACGGCATCTGCAAGGTGCAGGGCGGGCGCGTGAGTTACGTCAAACCTCACGGCGCGATGTACAACGACATGATGGCCAACCCGTTGCAACTGCGTGCGGTGGTGCAGGCCGTGGCCGCCTATGATCGCGATCTGCCGCTGATGTTGATGGCAACCCGGGACAACGCGGCGGCGCAGCAAATCGGCGATGAATATGGCGTGACCCTGTGGTTCGAGGCTTTTGCCGATCGCGCCTACGACAGCGCCGGCCGGCTGGTTTCGCGGCAGTTGCCGGGCGCCGTGCATCACGATCCGCAGACAATCATTGAGCAAGCGTTGACCATCGCCCGTGGCGGCGAACTCATTGCCAGCGATGGCAGCGCCTTGATCCTGCGCGCCAACACCCTGTGCGTCCACGGCGACAACGCCAGTTCGGTAGCCGCCGTGCAGCGCATTCGCCAAGCCTTGCAGCAGTCGAGTGCGTCATGAATCCAAGGATTGAAGTGGTAGCCCTCGATTGCCTGATGCTGCGTCTGTTCGATGAAATCGCCGAAGCCAACATGCCGTGGATGCTCGCCGCCAGCGAGCGATTGCGCACGGCGTTTGGCGCACAGTTGATCGATCTGGTGCCGTCCTATACCACGCTCATGGTGCATTTCGATCTGACGCTTTCGAGTCCGGCTCAAGCGCGCCAAAGGATCGCCGACGCGCTGGTCGATCTGGCGCCGAGTGCGCGCAGTGCTGGGCAATGTCACGTCTTGCCGGTTTGGTACGACCTCAGCGTCGGCCCGGAGTTGAGCTTGTTGGCTGAACGCAGCGGGCTGCCGGTGGCGGAGGTGATTCGCCGCCACTGCGCACGTGAATATCAAGTGTTCGCCCTTGGTTTTGCGCCCGGTTTTGCTTTTATGGGCCTGGTCGAAGAGATTCTCGCCACGCCACGCCTGAACACGCCACGCAAGAAAGTCGCCGCCGGCAGCGTCGGTATCGCCGAGCGGCAGACCGCAGCTTATCCGGTCGTCTCACCCGGTGGCTGGAACCTGATCGGGCGCACCCCGGCAAAACTGTTCGATCGGCATCGCGACGGTTACAGCCTGATGCAGCCCGGCGACACAGTGCGCTTCGAAGCCGTGGATCACGCCGAATTCGTTCGTCTGGGCGGCGACGACACACCGTTGGAGGCGCTGGCATGAGCCGATTGACGATTACCGCGAGTACGGCGCTGTGCCTGTTGCAGGACGCCGGACGTTTTGGTGTACGCCATCTCGGCGTAACACAGGGCGGCGCGGCGGACTGGTGTTCGATGAGCTGGGCCAATTGGCTGCTTGGCAATGCGCTGAATGCGACGGTGGTTGAGATCACCCTCGGCGGGTTTGCCGTGGTGGCTGAGGAGGATTGCCTGCTGGCATTGGCCGGAGCGGATCTCGGCGCGCAGCTTGAGGGACTGCCGCTGGCGCCATGGCGCAGTTTCAAGTTGCACAAAGGACAGAAGCTGCAATTCACGCAACCCTTGCTCGGTGCCCGGGCTTATCTGGCAGCCCCCGGCGGTTTTGATGCACGCCAAGTGCTGGGCAGTAGCGCCACGGTGGTCCGCGAAGAACTGGGTGGACCTGATGGCATGGGCTTACCGCTGGCCAGGGGCGGGGCGCTGAGTTATAGCGGTGAATCGCGATTACTGCGTGAAGTGCCGTTGTCGCTGCGGCCGGATTTGCAATCGAAGGCACCGCTGGATCTGGTGCTTGGCGCTCAGATCGGCCAGTTCAGTGGCCAGAGTCTGTTTGATGCATTCAACACCGCCTGGTCGCTGGACAGTCGTGCCGACCGCATGGGCATTCGCTTGTTGGGCAATGCCTTGCACTATCAGGGGCAACCCATGATTTCCGAAGGCATTCCGCTGGGTGCGGTGCAGGTACCGCCGGACGGGCAGCCGATCGTGCTGCTCAATGATCGTCAGACCATTGGTGGTTATCCAAGGTTGGGGGCGCTGACGCCGTTGGCAATGGCGCGCCTGGCGCAACAGTTGCCGGGAGACAGGATTCGCTTCGCTCCGGTCATGCAGGACCGTGCATGGCAAGCTCATAACAACTATCTGAAGTCCTACTTGTGATCGTCCAAACTTCGGACTGAAAACCGAGACGATTCGTTGAGCCCGAGGACATTGCCCTACATTGGTTTTCGGCGATGTGTGAAATCATCGAACCTCATCTCTCACAAGGAAGTTTCAGATGCGTTATATGAAAGTCAGTGTTCAGGTTAGCGTTGAAGGCGCGGCCAAGGTCGAACGTCATATCGTCGAGTTCTATGAGTCCGGCGAAAGTGATGCGATTTATAAAGTCGAGGTGGATCGTTTTGGCAATCTGCAGAAGTTGAGCATCGACAAGCTCGGCTTCGAAGGATTCGCGCCCATGTTCGAACAATTCATATCCAGGGCGAGGCTGGATATGACACGCATGTTTGACCGGCATCACCATGGAAATCAGAACGGCAAATCCATGCTGCTGATTGCCGGGGACCACGCCGCAGCGGACGCTGCTACGGGTGTCCTGTTTCGCTTTTTTGCAGCAGATGGCGAACTCAAACACGAAGAGTTACTTACAGCTGCCACCGATCTGGAACGAAAAAAACGGCGAAAGCTGCAGGCCCAGAAGAGGATAGAAATGGCGCTGGTGGCGAAACGGCGAGGTGTGCAACCTCCGGTCATTTGCGAAACAGATGACCGCGAGTTCATGGACAGGCTTTGCAAGTCCTACATCAAACTAGGCTGGTAACGGCTGCTGGTTTTCTGCATCGTCCCCACGCAGAACGGGGGACGATCCGGTGTTTATTTGGATAAAAACCTCATGCCTTCTTCCAGCCCGCGCAACGTCAGCGGATACATCTGATCCTCAATCAGATCGCGGACAATATTCGTCGAGGACGTATAGCCCCAGGTATCTTTCGGATAGGGGTTGATCCAGATGAGTTTCTTGTACTTCTCCATGAAACGCTGCATCCAGACATAGCCCGGCTCTTCGTTCCAATGCTCGACACTGCCACCGGCCTGGGTGATTTCATAAGGCGCCATGGCGGCGTCGCCGATGAAGATCACCTTGTAGTCGGCGCCGTACTTGTGCAGCAGATCCTGCGTCGAGGTGCGCTCGGAAGTGCGGCGCATGTTGTTCTTCCACACTGACTCATAAATGAAGTTGTGGAAGTAGAAGTACTCCAGATGCTTGAACTCGGTCTTGCAGGCCGAGAACAATTCCTCGCAAATCTTCACGTGCGCGTCCATCGAACCGCCGATGTCGAACAGCAGCAACAGCTTGACGGTGTTGCGCCGTTCCGGACGCATCTGGATATTGAGCAGGCCGGCATCTTTGGCGGTGTGGTCGATCGTGCCGTCAATGTCGAGTTCTTCCGCCGCACCCTGGCGAGCGAACTTGCGCAAACGACGCAGGGCGACCTTGATGTTGCGCGTGCCCAGTTCCACCGAATCGTCGAGGTTCTTGTACTCGCGCTGATCCCAGACTTTCACCGCTTTGCCCTGGCGTTTGCCAGCATCGCCGACGCGAATGCCTTCGGGGTTGAAACCGCCCGAGCCAAACGGGCTGGTACCACCGGTGCCGATCCATTTATTGCCGCCGGCGTGACGTTCTTTCTGTTCTTCCAGACGCTTTTTGAACTCTTCGATGAGCTTGTCCAGCCCGCCAAGGGACTGGATCTGCGCGCGCTCTTCGTCGGTCAGCGAGCGCTCGAATTCCTTGCGCAGCCAATCCTCGGGAATCAGCGCCTGCAAGTGGTCGTCTAGTTTCTCCAGGCCATTGAAGTACGCGCCGAAGGCCCGGTCGAACTTGTCGAAATGGCGTTCGTCCTTGACCAGAATCGCCCGCGACAAGTAATAGAACTCGTCCATGTCGGCGAAGGTCACGCGCTGTTTCAGCGCGTTGATCAAGTCGAGCAGCTCGCGCACCGACACCGGCACCTTGGCTGCGCGCATTTCGTTGAACAGGTTGAGCAACATGGCAGCAGCCTCTTAGCGGGTGCCGCGCCGGCTCATGAACGCCAGGCGCTCAAGTAGCTGCACGTCCTGTTCGTTCTTTACCAGGGCGCCTGCCAGCGGCGGGATGGCTTTGGTCGGATCGCGCTCGCGCAGCACCGCTTCGCCGATATTGTCGGCCATCAGCAGCTTCAGCCAGTCAACCAGTTCCGACGTCGAAGGCTTTTTCTTCAGGCCCGGTACCTTGCGCACGTCGAAGAATACGTCGAGCGCTTCGCTGACCAGGTCTTTCTTGATGTCCGGGTAGTGGACATCGACGATCTTTTGCAAGGTGCTGCGATCAGGGAAGGCGATGTAGTGGAAGAAGCAGCGGCGCAGGAACGCGTCCGGCAGCTCTTTCTCGTTATTGGAAGTAATGATGATGATCGGGCGTTTCTTCGCCTTGATGGTTTCGTCGATCTCGTAAACGTAGAACTCCATCTTGTCGAGTTCTTGCAGCAAGTCATTCGGGAACTCGATGTCGGCCTTGTCGATTTCATCGATCAGCAGAATCACTCGCTCCTCGGACTCGAAGGCTTCCCAGAGCTTGCCTTTCTTCAGGTAATTGCGCACGTCGTGGACTTTTTCATTGCCCAGTTGCGAATCACGCAGGCGACTGACCGCATCGTATTCATACAGACCCTGATGGGCCTTGGTGGTCGACTTGATGTGCCAGGTGATCAGCTTGGCGCCGAACGACTCGGCCAGTTGCTCGGCGAGCATGGTCTTGCCGGTGCCCGGTTCGCCCTTGACCAGCAGCGGCCGCTCCAGGGTGATGGCGGCGTTGACCGCCAGCTTCAGGTCATCGGTGGCGACATAGGCCTGGGTGCCTTCGAACTTCATCTGCAAATCCTCGAACGGTAACGCTGACCTTACGGACAGGACGGGGCGAAATAATCGGATGGCCGACTATAACGCGCACGTCGGTCGACTGTGAACGCAGACGGCTTATTCAGTCTCTGAATGGAGCGTCACATGTTGACTCAGCCCTCATCCGGCTTCGGCCGTTCATACCGGGCATTGAAGGCCTGGATGAATCCATTACGCAAAATCTGCAAAAACGCTTCGAACGCGTTGACATCCTGTTGGTGAACATTGCCGCTGAGTTCGACGCGGGTGGCGAACTGGTTTTTGTTCTGGTTCTTCAGCACGGTCTCGGTGCCGCCGACCAGTGCTTCCCAGATCGAGCGGAACAGGCCTTTGTTTTTGTTCTCGACGTCTTGCTGCCAGTTGAAGACATCGACATCGCGCAGCAGGGGCTTGATGTAACCGTTGAGCCGGGCCTTCTCTGCCTTCGCTTCGATGACCACATCGCCGTGACCGGCGTTGAAGTCGAATTTGCCATAAGCCGACGCGAAGTCGTTCATGCGTTTGAGCTCGATGTCGCGGGCACGCAGGCGAAATTCGAAATCTTCGAAATCGCTCAGCGGATCGAACGTAGCAGTCACTTCGACAGGGGCATGACCCAACAGCAAAGCCTTGCCTTCAAAAAGGGCGTCGCGTTTGCCTTCCTTGTCGACGACGTTGGTCAGGTTGTAGATGCTCGCATTGACCTTGCTTGCATTCATGTTTACCGGCGGCTTGGAGTTGAAGTTGCGGAAGGTAATGCGGCCATCGTTGATCTGCACTTCATCGAGGGTGATCGGCAGCAGTTTGCCCAGTTGCTCCCGCCAATCGGTGCCTTGACCAGTCTGGGAGTTCTGTTTGTTGGCGCCGCCATCGACAAAGTTGATTTCAGGATTGAGAAATTGCACCTGCGCGACCACGGCATGGTCGTACCACAGCGAATGCCAGCTCACTGACAGATCGATCAACGGTGCATCGACGAACGGCACCGGTACCTTGCCGTCGACCTTGACGATTTTCAGGCCGTTGATTTTGTACGCGCCGCGCCACAGCGCAAGGTCGACGTCGGTAATCTGTCCACGGTAATCGCCCATGTCGGCGAGCTTGTCATTGAGGTAGTCGCGCACCAGATAGGGCAGGGCGAAATGCAGGGCGACCAGCAGCACCACGACACCCGCCAGGGTCCAGAGCGGCCAGCTGTAACGACGCTTCATGAGAGTGTTTCCTTGAACAGTGTTCCCTGATGAGGGTTGCATGGGTTCAATCCGATTGACTGCGCGCGTTTGCAGACGTTCGACCCGACTGGACTGTGATCGGCAACAGGCTTACCTTGAAAGGCTGAATTCAACGCTGCATAAGGACCCAGCCATGAGCCGTATTTACGCTGACAACGCCCATTCCATCGGCAATACGCCGCTGGTCCAGATCAACCGCATTGCGCCGCGCGGGGTCACCATCCTGGCCAAGATCGAGGGGCGCAATCCCGGTTACTCGGTCAAATGCCGAATCGGCGCCAACATGATCTGGGACGCCGAAAGCAGCGGTAAACTCAAGCCGGGCATGACCATCGTCGAGCCCACCTCCGGTAATACCGGCATCGGTCTGGCCTTCGTCGCCGCTGCGCGTGGCTATAAATTGATGCTGACCATGCCGGCGTCGATGAGCATCGAGCGGCGCAAGGTCCTGAAAGCCCTGGGTGCGGAGCTGGTGTTGACCGAGCCGGCCAAAGGCATGAAGGGCGCCATCGAGAAAGCTGCGGAAATCGTCGCCAGCGATGCCGACAAATATTTCATGCCGGCGCAATTTGATAACCCCGCCAATCCGGCGATTCACGAAAAGACCACCGGCCCGGAAATCTGGAACGACACCGACGGCGCCGTCGATGTGCTGGTGGCTGGCGTCGGTACGGGCGGAACCATTACCGGTGTTTCGCGGTATATCAAGAACACCGCCGGTAAACCGATTCTGTCGGTGGCCGTGGAGCCGGCGTCTTCGCCGGTGATTACGCAAGCGTTGGCCGGTGCCGAGATCAAGCCTAGCCCGCACAAGATTCAGGGCATCGGCGCCGGTTTTGTGCCCAACAACCTTGATCTGTCGATGGTCGATCGCGTTGAGCAGGTAACCGACGAAGAATCCAAAGCCATGGCTTTGCGCCTGATGCAGGAAGAAGGGATTTTGTGCGGTATTTCCTGCGGTGCCGCGATGGCAGTGGCTGTGCGGCTGGCGGAGACGCCGGAAATGCAGGGCAAAACCATCGTCGTGGTGCTGCCGGATTCGGGTGAACGTTATCTGTCGAGCATGTTGTTCAGTGACCTGTTCACCGAGCAGGAGAACCAGCAGTAACCCGGTTGATTCAGGTCAGCCAGGGTTCAGGTGCTGCATGTTAATAAAGGCTTTGTTGCGTAATGCTTAACACTGAATCTTGTGTCGGGCGGTTTTTCCGCAGGCCGGTAGTGTTTATCATGGCCGGCTGCCATGCCGGGTAAAGGGCATTGCGCAGCGTTGTCTTTATTCAAGGAGTTGTTGATGACCGTTTCGTTTGCCGCCAAGGCGTTTGTGCTGTTGCTCTTTCTGGGCAGCACGCTCTATGTGCATTTGCGCGGCAAGGCGCGTTTGCCGGTATTGCGTCAGTTCGTCAACCACTCGGCGCTGTTCGCTCCGTATAACGCCTTGATGTATTTGTTTTCCGGCGTGCCGTCCAGACCCTATCTGGATCGCAGCAAGTTTCCGGAACTGGATGTACTGCGCGACAACTGGGAAACCATTCGCGACGAAGCGATGCACCTGTTTGACGAAGGCTACATTCGCGCCGCCGAGAAGAATAACGATGCCGGTTTCGGCTCGTTTTTCAAGAAAGGCTGGAAGCGTTTCTATCTCAAGTGGTACGACAAACCGCTGCCATCGGCTGAAGCCCTTTGCCCGAAAACCGTAGCGCTGGTCAGTGCCATTCCCAACGTCAAGGGCGCAATGTTTGCGCTGTTGCCGGGCGGTAGTCATCTCAATCCGCACCGCGACCCGTTCGCCGGGTCGCTGCGTTATCACCTCGGCCTGTCGACGCCCAATTCCGACGATTGCCGGATTTTTGTCGATGGTCAGGTCTACGCCTGGCGCGACGGCGATGACGTGATGTTCGACGAGACCTACGTGCACTGGGTCAAGAATGAAACCGATCAGACTCGCGTGATTTTGTTCTGCGACATCGAGCGTCCGCTGAGCAACCGCCTGATGACCCGCATCAACCGCTTCATCAGCGGCTGGCTTGGCCGCGCCACCGCACCGCAGAACCTTGATGATGAACGCGTCGGTGGGATCAACCAGGCTTACGCCTGGAGCAAGAGCTTCAGTGACCGTTTCAGCGGCGCGGTCAAACAGTGGAAACGTCGCCATCCCAAGGCCTACCGCGTCATGCGCCCGGTGCTGGCAGTGGTTGTGCTGACGTTGCTGGGGTATTGGTTATTTGGGTGAGACTCGATCAGACAATAACCGCTCTTTGAGAGCGGTTTTTTATTAGCGGAAGGAAGATGACGATCCGGCTAATACGCCGCTTGGACGGTATAGAGGTATAGCTCCCGAAAGAGGCTCCTGAATTTCGATTTGCTGGCTGCCGAATCGGCTTTGATTCGGATTGGCGAAACAAAGTCCGCACAGTTCACGATCAAACCAGATTGCCAAATCGAAGCTCATTGGTTCTTTGGCTTTCCATCGGACAATTTCCTCCCGGCAGAAATGCGGATCGAGCCATTGCTCATAAGCTTTCATCGCGGACGCATCAATAGCTTCGAAGCGAACCTTGGAATAATCAACGTCAACAATTGCGCGCGCCTCGAGTTCGCTGTGTCGTTTCGCAAATGTAACTGCGGCCCGCTTCCTCGCCTCCGACCGATAAACCTGATCCCGCAAATACGTCCGTTCCCTTGGCATATGATCTCTTGCATTCCCTGTCTCCTGACAATCCGTTGCCACCGCCAATTACCCTGATCACCCGGCACCGCGCTATCGCTGGCGGCCCTTTGCCCAAGTCATTGCAATCTGTGTCACGCGCTGGTTATAGTCGGCGCTCGTGAATCAGGCGATTCACGTTCCTCCTAACGAGATCCGCATCAATGCCTGCATCCCTCATCAACGCGGTAGTCGATTCAGCGGTCAACGCTGGCGTCGTGCCGTGCGGGAATCAGCAGCCGGTGCAGATCAGTCATTACCCTCCACCTGTCAGTAGCACGCCGGTGTGCGCAGTCGTATCGCCGCCGGGCGTTGGCGTCCGGGGCTGAACGGCAGTTTCTGCTGACCCTGCGCCCGCCAGAAAAACCTACTGGATTTCAGCTTCGGCTGAGTTGGCTTCTTGCCTGACTACAGGTGGTATTCATGTTTGTCCTTTCGAAACAATCCGCGCTCGCGGCGACGTCCACGAGCCTGTTCGTTCTGCTGTGGAGCAGTGGGGCGATTTTCTCCAAATGGGGCCTGGCCCATGCTTCGCCCTTTGCCTTTTTGCTGATTCGCTTCGCCATCGCCCTGTGTGGGCTGGTGTTGCTGGCGCCGCTGCTGAAATTGAAGCTGCCCAAGGGTGGCAATCCGATGCTGTTCGCGATCGCCACCGGTGTGGTGCTGTTGGGCGCCTATCAGATTTTTTATCTGTTGGCGCTGGACTGCAAAGTCACACCGGGCGTGATGGCGACGATCATGGGCGTTCAGCCGATACTCACCGTGGTCTTGATGGAGCGCCAGCGCTCGGCGAGCCGTATATTCGGTCTGGCGCTGGGGCTGGCCGGGCTGATCATGGTGGTTTATCAGGGCATCGGTCTGGCCGGTATGTCCTGGACCGGCATGCTGTTCGGTTTGCTGGCGCTGGCGAGCATGACGCTCGGTTCGATCATGCAAAAACGCATCACCGACAACCCGCTCGGCACGCTGCCGGTGCAGTACCTGGCCGGCCTGTTGCTGTGTGCGATGTTCGTACCGTTCCAGCCGTTTCACTTCGAGCACAGCGCAGGTTTCATTGTCCCGGTGTTATGGATGGGCCTGGTGGTCTCGGTGCTGGCGACACTGTTGCTGTATCGGCTGATCGCGCGGGGCAATCTGGTGAATGTCACAAGCCTGTTCTATCTGGTGCCAGCGGTGACGGCGGTGATGGATTACCTGATTTTTGGTAATCGGCTCGCGGCGTTGAGTGTGTTGGGAATGCTGCTGATCATTGTTGGATTGGTGTTTGTGTTCCGTAAGACCGGATAACAGAAAGACAAGCGGTGACTCTTGCGTCGCCATCGCGAGCAGGCTCATGCCTACAACCGGAATGCGTTCCCCTGTAGGCATGAGCCTGCCGCGATGGCGATTTTGCCAACAAAGCGGATTACCGATTTACCATCTCGGCAGGCTTCACCACCGCCGGCTTCAACACCAGCCACAACGCTGCCGCAATCAGCACCCCGCCATAAATGTGCGCCATCGACAACGGCTCATCCAGCAACAGCGCGCCCCATAACACGCCGAACGGCGGAATCATGAAGGTGACGGTCATCGATTTCACCGGACCGATCGAGCTGAGCAGGCGGAAATAAATGATGTAGGCAAACGCCGTGCAGCCCAGACCCAGACCGAGCAGCGACAGCCAGACCTGCCAGCCGCCCCAACTGGCCGGCGGCGCAGTGATCACGCTGAAGGCGAACAGCGGCAGCAAAAACAAGGTGGCCCCGAGCATGCTGCCCAGTGCCGATAAACGGCTGTCCAGCCCACCGGCCTGATCCAGCCAACGCCGTGCGAGAAATCCGGCGAAGCCATAACACGTCGTCGCCAGCAGGCAGGCGACCGCGCCCATCAGCAATTGCAGGTCGAATGCTACGGGACCGGCGCGCGTGAGCACGCCGACGCCGAACAGGCCGAGAAATACGCCGCCGAGCTTCGCGACTGTGAGCTTTTCGCTGAAGAACAACCCGCCAATCAGCACGCCCATCAGCGGCGTGGTGGCGTTGAAAATCGCTGAATACCCAGCCGGCAGCACTTGTGCGGCCACCGAATACAGCGTCGCCGGAATCCCCGAGTTGATCACGCCCAGCAACATCACGGTTTTCAGCTTGCCCTTGAAATCCCAGCTGATGCGCATCAGCCCAAGGATCACCAGCAGTCCGGCCGCCGCGATGGACACGCGAAAAAAACCGGTCGGGATCGTGCCGATCACTGGGGCAATGATGCGCATGAACAGAAAACTCGCGCCCCAGATAGCGGCCAGCGACAACATACGGAAAATATCGACAGGGCTCACGGCGGGCTCCTTCCTTGATCGGGACGAGAGTGTTGCCGAGCGTCCGGATCATGGCAACCGCTAATCAGGCATTTAATTCTGCCTGCCGGGGTGTCGGCACGAGAAAGCGCGTCAACGGTCAGCCCTGTATCGGTTTTGGCAGAAATTGCGCTTTTCCTGCGAGTGGTTCAGTGACTAAGCTCAGACGAACCGAATTCCCGCCGAGGTTTCACCTATGTCGCAGCAATGGCCAGCCACCGAGATCGCCCGGATGATCCTCGCCGGCTTCGACGATTACCGCGAGCATTTCCGCCGCATCACCGATGGCGCGCGGGAGCGCTTCGAACAGGCGCGCTGGCAGGAGGCGCAGGCCGCGTCAGCGGCGCGGATCAGTCTGTATGAAGAAAAGGTCGGCGAAACCGTCGCTCGCCTGCGCGAGTATTTCGACGAAGAAACCCTAATGAACGTCAGTTGCTGGCCCCTGGTGAAAAGCGCCTACATCAGTGTGATTGACCTGCGCTTTGACGATGAGCTGTCCGAAACCTGGTACAACTCGATTTTCTGCGGGCTGTTCAGCCACGACCTGATCAGCGACGGCTGCATGTTCATCCACACCACGCGCCCGAGCCTGCGCCGTGCACGCGCCGCGCAGACCCGCACCTACAAGCCGCAGGGCCAGTTGTCGGCCATGCTCGCGAGCATGTTTGTCGACTACCGCTTCAGCGAGAATTACGCCGATTTGCCTGCCGACTTGTTGCGGCTCGAAGCGCAATTGCGCGAAAACCTGCCGGACTGGGTCTGCAAGGACCCGGAACTGAGCGTCGAGCTGTTTTCCTCGGTGCTCTACCGCAACAAGGGCGCGTATCTGGTCGGGCGCATCTACACCCGTGATGAGCAATGGCCGCTGGTGATTCCGCTGTTGCACCGCGAAGGTCGGGGCATTCAGATCGATGCGTTGATTACCGACGAAGCCGATGTGTCGATCATCTTCTCTTTCACCCGTTCGTATTTCATGGTCGACGTGCCGGTGCCGGCCGAATTTATTGGCTTCCTGCGGCGGATTCTGCCGGGCAAGCACATCGCCGAGCTGTACACCTCGATCGGTTTTTACAAACACGGCAAATCCGAATTTTACCGTGCCCTGATCAATCATCTGGCCAACACCGACGATCAGTTCATCATGGCGCCGGGCGTGCGCGGCATGGTCATGAGCGTGTTTACCCTGCCGGGTTTCAACACGGTGTTCAAAATCATCAAGGACCGTTTCTCACCGTCGAAAAACGTCGACCGCGCCACGGTGATCGAAAAATATCGCCTGGTGAAGAGCGTCGACCGGGTCGGGCGCATGGCCGATACCCAGGAGTTTGCCGATTTCCGTTTTCCACTGAGCAAGTTCGATCCGGCGTGTCTGGAGGAATTGCTTGAGGTGGCGCCGTCCACGGTCTCGGTCGAAGGCGAAACCGTGCTGATCCGTCACTGCTGGACCGAGCGCCGGATGACCCCCCTCAACCTGTATCTGGAAAACGCCAACGACGCGCAGGTGCGCGAAGCGCTGGAGGATTATGGTCTGGCGATCAAGCAGCTGGCAGCGGCGAATATTTTTCCCGGCGACATGCTGCTGAAAAACTTCGGCGTCACCCGTCACGGGCGGGTGGTGTTTTACGATTACGACGAGATCTGCTTCCTGACCGAAGCCAACTTCCGCCACATCCCCGCGCCGCGCACGCCGGAAGATGAAATGGCGTCCGAGCCGTGGTACTCGATCGGGCCGCTGGATGTGTTTCCCGAAGAGTTTCCGCCGTTTCTGTTCGCCGATGCGGGGCAGCGCAAATTGTTTGATCAGCTGCATGGCGAGTTGTATGACGCCGATTACTGGAAGGGTTTGCAGGAAGCGATTCGGGCCGGGAAGGTCATCGACGTCTTTCCATACCGGCGCAAGGGCCGCGATAGTGAGTAACGCTTGGTCGGTCACCTGATCGTTCCCATGCTCTGCGTGGGAATGCCTCATCGGACGCTCCGCGTCCGCTTCTGGGACGCGGAGCGTCCCCGGCTGCATTCCCACGCGGAGCGTGGGAACGATCACTAAGGGCCGCGATAACGAGTAACAACCCATTGTAGGAGCTGCCGAAGGCTGCGATCTTTTGAT